>CAVFAM010000181.1:0-2580 GCA_963620375.1 Bacteroidaceae bacterium | reverse complement strand
TGGAAACTTATACTTATGTACTATTTTAGTGAAAAAAGTCCTATGTTGCAATAGTTCATTTATGAGCTAGGGTAAAGTTTTTGTAGGGAAATTTAATAGAAAAAGAAGAAAGCACCTGTTCCTTATGTTAGGATTGAGTTTGATGAAAAAAACAAAAATCCAAAGGAGGGTGCTTTCATGATTAAAAGTATACAACAATTTCAGACAAAAGGGGTAAAAAAGTTAGAAGATATTTTTGTTTCTTATTCATCAAATCTTTCTAAAATCGCTGAAATGGTTGAAGGAGTAACTAAAAGTGTAGTGGAATTAGGATGTTCCATGATTGCAGAGGAATGGGAATTTTATGATACCGTTTTACGTGAACGCAGGAATCTTCGACCTGATTGGGAAATAATTCGTCGTGATCCGATTACCAGGCTGACTTCGCTTGGAGAAGTCACTTATTTCAGAACCTATTTCAAGAATAAAAAGACAGGAGAACGCTGCTATCTGTTAGACACTCTTATTGGATTTGAGAAAAATGAATATTTAACAGAGGATGCTGTTGCGAGGATTTTTGAAGAGGCAGCAGATAGCAGTTATCGCAAAGGTGGGACAAATGCATGCATTTCCAGTGCTGTAGTAAGTAAGGAAACCGTTATGGAGAAACTTCATCCATTATGTTTTCCACTACTTGAGGCTCCAGATGAAAAGAAGTCAGTTAAAACGTTATATATAGATGCTGATGAAGACCATGTATCTCTCCAGTATTTAGAGAAGAAGGGTGATATAAAGACTTCTAACAGCAACACCTTTATGCCTAAATTAGTTTATATTTATGAGGGAATTGACGCTGATTATGACCGACATGAATTAATTAATGCCAAGTATTTCGGCGGTGGGTATCAGGGAACAGAAGGAACGGAACGTCTGTGGAAGGAAGTATTTGATTACATTGAAAATGCTTATGATGAGGATTCTATCGAGCACATTTATGTAAATGGGGATGGAGCAGACTGGATTAAGTATGGAGCAAAGGTTCACAGCAAGGCAAAGTTTGTTCTGGATAAATATCATATGCATAAATACATTGTAGCGGCAACCTCACACCTCATGGACTCCGCATCTGATGCCAGAAGTGAAATCTGGCATGCCATAAACAAGAAAAACAAGAAGATGGCTGAAAAAGTTTTTGACAAGATAATTGAATTAACGGAAGCTGAAAGTAAGCAAAAGGCAGTGGAGGCATCTAAGAAATATATACTTGGGCACTGGTCTGCCATCATGACTGGCGTAAGAAACAGGAAAGACAACATCCATTGCAGTGCTGAAGGGCATATCAGTCATATTTTTTCGGACAGATTAAGTTCCAGACCGCTGGGATGGTCTGTTGTTGGTGCAGACAAAATGGCTCAGTTAAGAGTGTATAAGCGCAACGGGAGAAGTATGCTGGAACTGGTGCGTTACCAGAAAATGCAGCTGCCAATGGCTGCAGGTGCCGAAGCATTAGAATTGTCTGCAGCAAATATATTGAGTTCGGAAAGAAAGAACAAACGGGAGCTTGGAGAATTGGCAGATATTCCTGTGTATTCAATACCATATCCACAAATCAAAAAGATTGCATCCCTAAAGAATCACATTTGGGGGTTGTAGAAAATAATAAATACAGCTATATTAAAATCAGTCAACTAATTCTGACTGGTTCAAGGGGCAGGACTGCTCTATTAATTCCTACAATAAACTTACGCTATCAGTCTAACAAGTCCAATTGATTTTTATAAAAAATTCTGATAAAATATAATGCAGTAAATTAGGGAGGATTCCAAAGTGAGTAAGTTAACAATTGTATTACTGGTAATTTTAGTAGTTCTTATCGTTGCTTTCATTGCATTATACTTTCTCGGTAAACGTGCTCAGAAAAAGAAAGAAGAGCAGGATGCACAGATTGCTGCTGCTTCACAGCAGGTTACAATGCTTGTAATAGATAAGAAACGTATGCGGCTTAAGGATGCTGGTCTGCCTCAGCAGATTCTTGACCAGACACCTAAGATGATGCGCCGTTCTAAGCTTCCAATCGTCAAGGCCAAGGTTGGTCCAAGAGTTATGTCTCTTATCGCTGATGAGGCTATATTTGATGAGATTCCTGTAAAAAAGGAAGTTAAGGCAAGCGTAAGTGGTATTTATATCACTGGTGTCCGTGGACTTCGCGGTCCTATCGAAAAGCCAGCTAAGAAAAAGAGCTTCCGTGCAAGAATGCAGGACAGGTACAACAAGGCTAATGCGGAGCTTCAGGCTGAGAAAGAAAGAACAGAAAAAGAAAAAGCCGCAAAAGCAGCTAAGAAGAAAAACAAATAAGAGATTTCAAATTAAGCCAGCACCTCGGTTAATAAACCATAAGGTGCTGGCTTTTTATGTCAAAGTCTGCAAGAGAAGCTGTCACTCATACAGAGAAACTTCCAGTGGCAGATTAGGTTGATGGCAGATTTGGCGAGTTAGCATGTCAGGCTGAAATTCTTAGAGCCCTTAGGTGAAACCGCAAGCTTTATTTTACAGTCCCCCACATATTCATAGTTTGCATCCAGGGCATAATCCACTTCCACA
>CAVFAM010000180.1:2430-11481 GCA_963620375.1 Bacteroidaceae bacterium | reverse complement strand
GCCTACACCTGTTCCAAGTGTAACCATTACCATATCCTCGCTGCCTTTTCCGGCACCCTGCCACATCTCTCCAAGAGCTGCCACGTTTGCGTCATTTCCAGCCTTTACCTTGAGTCCTGTGAGGCTTGCAAGCTCTTCCTCTACATTGAATACACCCCAGCCAAGATTTACACACTTAAGAACTATACCCTTGCTGTTTACCGGTCCCGGCACACCTACTCCGACACCCTGTACATCATTTTTTGAAATGCCTTCCTGGGCAAGCTTGTTGTCAATAGCCTTTGCTATATCAGATAAGATATTCTCACCGCCATTGGATGTATCAGTCTTAATCTCCCACTTGTCTATAAGCTTTCCGCTTGTCTCAAAAAAACCCATCTTGATTGTTGTTCCACCAACATCTACGCCAAATCCATATTTTTTCATAAAATCTGCTCCTTTTCCTTGTATGTGTCGATTATAGTTCATCAAATTTATTTAATCAATATGATTATGTTTCAAATTAGTGTAAAATTGCACTGTTTTAGTTTGCTGCATCCTGACCATCCTGTGGTGTCTGACCTGTAGTATCTGCCCCCTGTCCGTCCTGTGGTGTCTGTCCTGCTGTATCTGCGCCCTGTCCGTCCTGTGGTGTCTGTCCTGCTGTATCTGCTCCCTGTCCGCCCTGTGGTGTCTGACCAGTGGCATCTGTGCCCTGTCCACTCTGATTGAGCTGACCATTTGCATCCACGCCCTGATTATTCTGGATTACCTGACCATTGGCATCCACAGCTTGTCCGTCCTGCTGAGCCTGACCAGTGGCATCCACATTCTGGTTATCCTGCTCAGCCTGCCCATCATCTGCATTCTGTGCATCCTGATTTTGTAAAAATTCATCCGACAGCTGGGCATATGGCAGAAAGTCCATAGGCGTTAAGCCCTGATGTATGGTTTCCATATAATTTTTCCATATGGTTCCCGGATATGAGCTTCCGTTTAAGCCCTTCACCTGTTCTGGTATATCACATCCTACCCACACACTTGTAGTGTAGTATCTTGTGAAGCCACAGAACCAGCCATCCTTCAGGTCATTGGTAGTACCAGTTTTTCCTGCACATGGCATATCTGTAAGCTTAAGGTTTTTTCCAGTACCGGTCTCCATAACTCCTGTCAGGATGTCTGTCATCATCCTTGAAGCATTTTCTTCATATATTACTGTATCAACATCATCTGATTCGTATATGACGCTCTCATCAGAATCCACTATCTTTACTATACAGGTCGGGTCTTTAAAATATCCGTTGTTTTCAATCGCCCTGTAGGCTGATGCCATCTCCAGTGTGGATACACCGTTTGTAAATCCTCCAAGTGCTGTGGCATCTATATAGTCTGAATCCTTGATTTCTGTAAAGTTCATATTTTTGAGATATTGAAGTCCTACTGTCGGAGTCAGCTCATCATAGAGCTGCCATGCCACTGTATTTAAGGACTGCTCCACTGCAAAACGCAGAGTGACCTCTCCGTAGTATCTGTCTGACGCATTGGATGGTCCGCCCTCAAACTGGTGGTCATCCACTATAGAGTCCGGTGTATAGCCCCGCTCCAGAGCTGGTGTATACACGATTAATGGCTTAATCGAGCTGCCAGGCTGGCGGTGGCTCTGATAAGCCCTGTTTAAGGTATAGCCCGAAAAATCCTGACTTCTGCCTCCGACAATCGCCACTACCTGTCCTGTGGAATTATCAATGCAGACCGCTGCTCCCTGCATTTTGTAGACGCCCTCATCATTGGTATCTGTAAATCCAGCCAGTGCGTCGTCCACTGTGGTCTGTAACAGCTCCTGCTTCTCCATATCTATAGAAGTATAGATTTTATATCCGCCACTATACAGCTCCTTCTGGCAGTAGGAATACATCTCGTCATAGTTGGTCTGGTATTCCTGCTTCTCCTCATCCGTATCAAAATAGTACTTGAATTCAAAGCCTTCATTCTCCATAAGTGCCCTGGTTGCACAGTAATAGGCATAGGTATCTACATAGTTGTTGACACTTACATCTTCCTTCTGAGGCACACTCATGATAATCTGTTCGTTTACTGCCTCGTTGTACATCTTTTCGGATATTTTACCATCCTCATACATGTTTAAAAGAATCTTGTTCCGTCTCGTAATAGTATGGTCACTGTTAACCAGAGGGTCATAGTATGTGGGACTGTTGGGAATTGCACACAAAAAAGCCACCTGGGACAGGTCAAGCTCGCTTATATCGCAGTTGAAGTAGCCCTTTGCTGCCGCCTCTATCCCGTAATATCCATTGGCAAAGTATATATTATTCAGATAAAATTCCATTATCTGATTTTTGCTGTAACGCTTTTCAAGCTCTGTGGCAATAAACATTTCCTTTACCTTACGCTGCCAGGTCTTATTGGTATCCAGATATATATTTCTCGCCAGCTGCATGGTAATCGTACTGCCACCCTGGCTTATGGTGCCATCCTGTATTATTGCCTTTGCCGCCCTGACTATTGCCTTGTAGTCTATTCCATTGTGCTTATAGAATTTTTTGTCCTCTATACTGACCATGGCTGTCACAAAGTAGGATGGTATGTTTTCGTATTCTACATACTCTGCTTTCTTGGTAGTCTGGGTCTCCGATATGAGTTCTCCATTTGCATCATACAATGCGCTTGTCCGGGATGGTACAAAGGTGTTTTTGTCTGACTCACTCACTAGCTTTATTGCATCCTTGCGCAGATCCTGAACCTCTGTGGCGTAACCGCCGTAATAGTAGTAGCCCAGTCCTCCTAAGACCAGTATCATGAGTAAAATCTGAAATTTTATTACAAACCAGAAAAAACGGTGTTGCTTCTTTTTTTTCTTCTTTTTAGCTGCCATCAATATCTCCCTGCGCTTTATTAATCTTGTTACCATTTTACTCATTTTTTTGGGGGTGCGCAATACGGACTTATTCAATGGGGACTTTCCTACTATTGTGTAATTCAACCAATCTGGCAGGGGGCATATGGCACACACTACATGCGGAAAACCAGATAATCATTCTAGCAGGTCTAGGAGCCTTGCTCAGGAAATGCCGATTAGGGGCATCTGCGCACAACTCGAGCAGTTTCTTTTATGCGCTCTGCGCTGGGAAGAAACTGCTCTCAGACATGTGACTCCGATGCCCCAGCCTTCCTTCGTTAAGGCTCCAAGTCCTGCACGAATGATTACTGAACTGTTTTCCGCCTGTGCCGTGTCTGTTATACCCCTGCCAAATTGGTTGAATAATTTACTTCTGTAAGAGTCCCCCTTTTATAAGCCTTTGTTTCTAATAAAATAAAAGCTCCAATCCCAACTTGAAAAGGCTCCGATTGCTCGAAGCCCTGTAATTATTCCATCTGACGTCCTATGAATTTAGCTGCTGTTTTTACCAGTGTGACTGCGTGCGCCTTATCCCAGTTATCCTCATCCGAGTCCATAAGCGCAACTGCCCCGATTACGTCTCCTCCACTGATAATAGATGCCAGCGCAAAGCACTGCCATACATCCTCCATGTCCTTTGTGACTGATAGTGGCTCTTCTCCAAAGTCGTAGCCCACTACCTTCCGCTTCTCTATCATTTTTTCCACATTTGTGGACAGTTCTTTGCCCTCTATGTCTTTTTTCCTCTTGCCTGCTGCGGATATGCAGACATCCCGGTCTGTGACACAGGCTGTATATCCGGTGGCTTCTGAAAGGCTGTTGGCATAATCTGACGCATACTGCCCCAACTCACAGATTGGAGAGTATTTTCTCAGCATGATTTCTCCCTCACGGTTTGTATATATTTCCATGGGATCACTCTCCCTTATTCTCTGGGTTCTTCTTATCTCCTTCGGAATTACTATTCTGCCTAAGTCATCTATTCTGCGCACGATTCCTGTTGCTCTCATACGAAAAATTCCTCCTGTTTCTTACATACTTTCCATAATTTGTACTGTAGGAGTAGTATGTGAAAAGGAGGAGGATTTTATTCTAATCGTTACATAGCCAATCGGCAACATCCACTATTTTAACACCTTCATATTGATACTCATCATGTCTTGTTCTGGCAATAACATACTTAGGGTACGCATCCCTAATCTGAAGAAGCGGAGATACTTCACGTTCAAAAGTCTCCTGTGCAGATATATTATCGCTCACCTGAATGTAAATCTTTTCGCTGCCCTTTTGCGCCACAAAATCAATTTCTTTCTGATACAGCTTTCCTACATAAACGTCGTAGCCACGGCGAAGCAGCTCAATGCACACTATATTTTCATAGACTCTGCCATAATCCATATTCCTGCTGCCAAGAATTGCATAACGAATTCCGCTGTCACAAAGATAGAATTTTTCAGAGTTTTCAAGATATTTTTTCCCACGAATGTCATAGCGCTTGATATCGTAAAATACAAACGCATTACACAGATATTTCATATATTTGCTAATTGTCACATGATTTGTCGGGGTATCATTCGCTGTCAGCAGTTGACTGACCTTATTAGATGAAGTCAAGTTGCTGATATTATCCATAAGGAACTCGCTCAGCCTTTGCAAAACCATCGTATCCGACAAGTTATATTTTTGTACCAGGTCTCTTGTTACAATAGTTTCGTAGACCTCTTTGATATAATTTGTCCTGTCTTTTTCTGTTCTATAAGCATAGGAACCAGCCAGACCGCCCTTCAAGGCATACTCATCAAACAGCTTATCTCTGTCCTGAATATCTTCATTGTACTTACAATACTCCTGGAAGCTAAATGGAAATACATGGATTTCGATGTAACGCCCGGTAAAAAGTGTGGCTAAATCTGCACTTAACAGGAAGGCATTTGAGCCTGTCACATAGATATCATATTTGCCTTTTGAGTATAAACTGTTAATTGCCAGCTCAAATTTGGGGCACATCTGCACTTCATCAACAAAAAGATAATTTGTTTTTCCTGCCTGAAAGTGCTCCTCCACATAAGTATGCAATGCGTGATATTCCTTAATTTCTTCATATGCCAAATCCATAAAATCAATAAAAATGATGTTTACATTCTCAAAATGGCTTTTCAGGTACTCTATATATGCCAGCATGAGTTTTGATTTACCGGAACGGCGGATACCTGTAATAATTTTGATATCAGGAGTTCCATTCAACTCAATAATTCTATTCAGATATTTTTCTCTTGTAATGGTCTTCATATAAGCACCCACTTTCAAAACTTTAAATTTTTTTATTTTTTGAAACCGCTTTATATCACTTATTATACTGTCTGTATGTAGTATGTGCAAGTTTGCAGTTTCAAAACTTTAAATTTTTTTATTTTTTGAAAGCGCCCATCACATCTTATAGTGCAGATACATTTTATATCTTCAGTGCAATCTCAACTCCCGCTCCACCAGTCACATCAGAATTCGCAAGCTTCACCCAGCCACCATGTCTCTCCGCCACAGTCCTCGCAAAGAAAAGCCCTATCCCATAGTGGCTGTCACTGCCCCTGCTGGAATCATCCATGAAAAACTGCTCTGTTCCGTGCTTTAGTGCTTCCTCTGAGAAACCTTTTCCGTAGTCCACCACGCAGATTGTAAGGGTCTGCTTTTCCTCTTCTATGCTGATATTTATTGCTTTTTCTGTCTCAGTGTGCTCCATGGCATTCTGGACGACATTCATGACTGCCCTGACAACCTGGTCATAGATTACCCTTATTTTATGGCTGCTATACGCTTCCTTCCAGTTGATTTTTACATGATAAACCTCTGCCAGACCATATGTCCTGCGCTTTATATCATCAAGCAGGACGCATGTCTCAACCTCCTCAAACTGTTCTGGGAAGCTGCCTGTGGACTTGGTGACATCTATTAATTTTTGCACATAGTCCTGTATCTGCATGACGCTGTTTGTGATGTAGGCAATATTTTTGCTCTGCTCCTCTGTGGGATTGGTCTCTGCCAGAAGCTCTGCATTTCCTCTCACGATGGTGAGCGGGGTCTTTATATCATGTGCCAGTGCTGACATCTGCCTGTTTTTATCCTGCTCCAGCTTCCACTGCTTTTCCAATGAGGCTCTTAAGGCTGTTTTCATATCGTCTATTGACGAAATGCAGTCATCTATCTCCCTTACACCTGAGTAGGAGACCTCATATTCCAAATCCTGATTTTTAATTTTGTCTATGGATTTCAGTAGCGGGGTCATTTTTGCCTTGATTTTCCTGCCGAAACGCACTGATGACACTAAAATAATTGCTATTATGCCGATGATAGTCACTATTATCATCATGTTCTGAGGTCCTATGAAGCTGTCATTCAGGGCTGCCGAGCTGTACTTAGGTGTCAGGCTGTACTGGAGGACGAGGTACTCACCTCTTCTGGAAACTACTTTATAGAAATAGTTTCCCGATGTATTTTCATGCTCTACCGCCTGCCAGGCTGTCTGGACTGATTTCTGGGGCATATCGCCTGCTATGAGTTTTCCATCCATGGAAAAAAGTGCATACCTGCACAGGGGCGGTATCATGTCCTCTGTGATTTCATCCGCCGCCTGCAATACGTCATAGGCTTCATCAATCCTGCGCTCTGCGTAATTTGCAGGATAGACAAAGCCCGTATTTATCATGATGCTGAATATTATATACATGGCTAAAATCCATGCGGACAAGGCAGCCAGCATAGCCAGTACATATTTGATAAAAATTCTGCTTAAGGTGCTTTTGCTCATTCTTCCCATTTATATCCAATCCCCCAGACGGTTTTTATAGGCATGTAGTCGTGACCAGCAAATTTCGTCCTTATGTTTTTGATGTGGGTAACAATGGTGCTGTCGTTGCTCTCGCTGTCAAAGCCCAGCACCTCCTCTAAAATCTGCTCCTTGGAAAACACCTGTCCCCTGTTTTTTGCCAGAAACTCACAGATTTCATACTCCGCTCTGGTGAGGGCGATTTCCACATTATCTATCAATAGCTGTTTCTGGGACAGGTTAAAGCATGCCCGCCCATAAGCCAGCTTAACAGACCGCTCCCTGTGCTCCCGTCTCAGGTGGGCCGTGATTCTCGCCCGAAGCTCCATGACTCCAAAGGGCTTAAAAATATAATCATCTGCCCCAAGAGACAAACCGTTTACCAGACTGTTTTCCTCTGTCCTTGCCGTCAGAAAAAGTATCGGACAGTCAACCAGCCGTCTGATTTTGGAACACAGCTCAAAGCCATCTATACCAGGCATCATAATGTCAAGCAAAATCAAATCATAGTCATTTAACCGTTCTGGTCTTAGCTCAAGCGGATTCGCAAGCTTTGTCACCAGATGTCCGTCTTTATTCAATATATTTTCTACCATGTCGAGAATGGCTGTATCATTGTCAACTGCCAGTATTTTTGCCATAAATCCCCCTATTCTGTCACTTTGCTGCCTTCCCAGTGGTATGACCACAGCAAATAATAGATTACGCTGAATAATGTAAATATTGCATACAAAAGCCCTATGCTTCCCGGAGCACCACTGCTGTTTCCCAGTATCGTTTTCAGATAAGTCTGCACCATCCTGCCAGTCCACGAGATAAACACATATTTCCAGATAAACTCTCCCATGCTGGTGATAAAGAGGGCACTAACCAGTCCTGATATTATTCCTCCTGCGATTGATACGCCCTTGCCAAATCTAAAGGCAAGAATCATCTGCCATATATAAATCGGCAGGCTGCTTAACCACAGGACAAGCGAAGCCCTGATACACAGCCCCATACTGCCCCTTATCCCAAATATCAGGGATGTGAAAATCAGGGCAGACAGTCCAAGGACAAGTAATATCACAAGTTTAGCCAGAAATGCTGTCAGCTTTTGTGGTATGGTCAGCATATTGTGAAAGCTTCCTGCATTTTGCTCCTGCTCCATCATGCCTGCGGTAAAGACTCCGATTAAAAGGGGCAGGCCTGTTCCCAATGCCTGATAAAATACAATCAGCTTGGAATTTTCATCCCATGGTGAAAAGGAATAGTAGAGCATAAATATTCCGCTGGTTATTATAGGGATGAGAATGTGGGCAATGACAATTGAGCTTCGCCTCATTTTGATAAATTCAGCTCTCAGTGTATCCCCAAAGGTTTTTATTGCAGACCTCTTTATTCTACCCACTCTTTTTCCACTTATATTATTTGAGGACAGGTTTATCTCATTTGCATCCATTTCGTATATCTTACTTATCGACATATCACTTCACCTCCCGCTTCTCAAACCAATGAAGATAGAGGAATGTAAATAAAATAAACCATGCGGCGGAAATACCAAGTCCTGGGGCAACAGCTCCCATGTCTAAAAGCTGACTGCCCTCTTCCGTCGGCAGACCATTGGGCTGCACCAGTATAAAAGGGCACAGTATCCTGCTTGGAATAGCAGACACCAGCAAATACCATCTGTCAGTCTGTGAAACCAAGACACCAGCAACAGAAAGTGTCAGATATATAACCAGCTCTGTAATCATTCCAAACCTGTCACTCAAAAACAGGCAGAAGGGCACGCCCCACAGCTCTGTCACAGTCAGGATAAGAACTGCCATTGCAGCTCCACCCACAGGCACATGGCTTGTAAGTATCATTCCTCCCAGTGTTGCTCCTGCAAAAATAATCACATTGGATAATAAAATCCCACAGCTTATATATATTATTTTACCCAGCATAAGCTTCTTTTTGCCGGTGGAAAGTGTCACCAGATTATAGTAATTTGTCTTTTTCTCCTGCACCACCGCCAGATAAGAGATAATTGCAGTCATTCCGGAAAGCAGCACTGAATCCCACCAGTTCCACACTCCTTCCGCAAAGCTGTTTGTACTTCCCAGAGTAAGAACAAGTGTTAGAAGCAGCGTCACTATAGGGAACATCCAGATGAATCTGCCCCGCATAGAGTGCCTGGCTTTTTGGTATTCTGCCTTTACGATATTAATCACAGCAATCACCAGCCTTTCTGGTCTCCTTCACAACCTCCATGAAAAGCTGCTCCAGATTCTCACCCGCTTCAACGACTCCCTCATATCCAAGTATGCCATTTGAGATGATTCCGACATAATCTGCGATTAACTGTACC
>CAVFAM010000180.1:0-2420 GCA_963620375.1 Bacteroidaceae bacterium | reverse complement strand
ACCTCTGAGAGAATATGGCTTGAGACAATAACTGTTATCCCCAGGTCTGCAAATGAGCGTATCAGCTCGCGAAGCTCCTCTATGCCGATTGGGTCCAGACCATTTGTCGGCTCATCCAAAATCAAAAGCTTTGGTTCTCCCAGCAACGCCATGGCAATGCCCAGTCTCTGCTTCATACCCAGAGAAAACTGTCCGGCTTTCTTTCTGCCTGTAGTTGTAAGTGATACAGTTTGCAGTACCTCATCAATTCTTTTTTCGTCTGCTCCCAGCAAAAGCGCTCTCACCCTTAAGTTTTCCCTTGCGGACAGATTTTCATAAATTGGAGGGTTTTCGATTAAGGCTCCTATCTGAGACAATTTGTCTCTGTTCCACAGCTGCCCCTCCAGATAAATCTCTCCAGATGTGGGCTTTAGCGCTCCTGTAATCATTTTGAGGGTGGTGGATTTGCCGGCACCATTTGGCCCCAGCAGACCATACACCTTTCCCTTTGCCACATTTAGTGATATGTGGTTGACCGCTTTTTGATTTTTGAAAGACTTGCATAAATCTGTGGTCTTAAGCATCATTTCCATATTTTTTCCTTCTTTCTTCTTTTACTAGAAGATAGCAGGTAAAAATAAAGATTTGATAAAGAATGGTTAACCAATTACATCTGTAATGGCTTTTACACCCTTGCTTACAAAGCTGATTACCTTTTCATTAACCAAAACTGCATTATCCAATATGGAAACCTGTGCAAGTCCATACTGGTCTGACTCTGTAGGCTCTGTGCCGCCGCTTAATGTCATCCATTTGACCAGCACGTCCTGCTCACTAATCTCGTGGTCGAATTCCACCTCATATTGAACAGGCTCAAAAAAAGCTGAGTTTGACTCTGCGCTTACAATGATTTGATTATCCTTGTCCTGGTAGACCTGAATTGTGTAATACACAAGGTCTGCCTGGTCTGTCACATAGTCCTGATTTGGCGATATGGTCTCCTCGTAAATCAGCTTGGCAGAGTCTTGAAGTCCAGCCCCATCATCAGTCTTGATAAGCTTCATCAATATGAGACAGGCAAGCAAAACAACTGCTGCCACACATATTACTATCGCTCTCTTTTTCATCTATTTAACCCTCCTGCTTCACAATAGATTTAATCAGTGATTTCAGAAAAAATATTTGCCACATGGGTAGATTCAATCCCCTGACAGACAGTATTGAGTAAAATCTTGAAAGTATCATCCACCAGCTCGCACTCTGACAATTCCACTCCGCACTTATGAGCCATGTCTTTAATGACCTCCGGCTTGTGGTCATCATGGGCAACCGGTATCACGTCCTCAAATATGCCATCATAATACTTCTTTATGAATTTTCTCTTGCCATTGCTCTCAGCCTCACTTTGCGATGTGGTCAGCACATAGAGTTTCGCCCCCTCCGCCTTTCTCTTTAGGGCGTAATCCCTGACCGCCTTCACAGGCTTGCAGTACTCGTATGTGTCCTCGCCATGGACAGCGCAGTATTCGAGCCACTGGGCATCTGTCATGCCGATTTGAAGTTTTCCATTTACCATATACTGTGGGGCGCTGAGTGTGCCGTCCACATCAAAAAATGCTAATTTAATCATGCCTACCGTAATTTTCCTTTCCTTAATATCAAGTCACAAATTATTTGATTTAAGACTTTCTATTTAAACATTCACCTCAAAGCAAGTGCTAAAATGTATAAGTATTTATTGTATTGAGTACTGACTATGCTTTCAAACAATTTATATTCTTCCCTTCAATAAATCCATTCTTCAATACAACGCATTTTTATCTCTATTTAAAATCCTTTCCCGAAATCTTCCCCAAAACATAATGTAGCAAGTTATATGCAGCCTGCAAAGCTTCCCACACACAACCTGAACCGCAGAATGTCATACAGTTGTTTCGCAGAAAACAATATGAACTGCAACGGGGTTCCATAAAATTCCGCAACGCCAAAACCACACAAATCCTGTAAGCCCTATCCTCGATACATCCCGTTGCTGCCTTCATATTTTTTCTGCAAAACAACTGTATGTCATTCTGCCTCCACCCCCTCCGAGCGGGAAGCGTTATCATCACACATATAACTTACCACATGATGTTATTTATTTCCATTGCGCTAAAGCCACATTTGCGCTAAATTAATAAATATGAAGAAACGATTATCCGGCGCATCCGCCCTTATACTATTATTACTAACACTAACAGCATACATTACATACCCAGTGGACGATTCCCCTGCCCCTGTGGCACCATCCCTTGTGGCAGGTTCAAGCTATGCCTTTTCATATGATGCCGCACTTGCCATGTCCGCTGCACAGTATCAGAAAAATCAAGCCGCAGGCTTTTGCGGTCTGATATCTGGTGTGACCAATGAAGCCTTAAGCCATGCCCTTGACCCAGGCGCAG
>CAVFAM010000179.1:11807-15552 GCA_963620375.1 Bacteroidaceae bacterium | reverse complement strand
GTAAGCTACAATTGTGCCAATTCCTCTTAGGTAATGTAAAACGCAACAATTGTAATCCTATAGCAAAAGGCAATAAAGTGTCAATTCCTCTTAGGTAATGTAAAACTTTAAATGCCATTCCAAATAAAACTATTATTGAAACTCCAACAATTAGTGTCAATTCCTCTTAGGTAATGTAAAACCTTAATGGAAAAAGAATCTTTACTTGATACTGAAATCAATAGGTGTCAATTCCTCTTAGGTAATGTAAAACAACCGAATTTATCAGCTTTTTATTATATTACTCCCTATTTCCTACAAAATCAACCCTATTTTCTCCAAAAAGTCCGTCGACCTCCCATTATACAAATGCCAATTATCCGCTAAAAATCAAGGTTTTCACAACACCTTGTAATTTTCCTATACATCGACGGACTTTTTAAACTTATTTTACCAAAAATAAGGCTTTTCACTGTAGTTCTATAGCTTTAAAATACTCTCAGCCTTTATATTTACTGCCTTTGAGGTCGACGGACTTTTTCACATAAAATATCCCTCTCACCTCTCCAACATATTCTCAATAAATATCCCATACCCCTGCGTCGGGTCATTCACAAACACATGGGTCACCGCCCCGATTATCCTGCCATTCTGTATAATCGGTGAGCCTGACATCCCCTGTATGATGCCCCCTGTCAGGTCTATCAGCTCATCATCCGTGATTTGAAGCACAATACCCTTATTCTCATCCTTAGTCCCCAAATCCACCTCTGTGATTTTGACATCATAGGTCTTTAGTTCTCCTGACACCTCTGATATAATCTGGGCACTGCCTATCTCTATGTCCTGCTTGTGAGCCACCTCATACATATGGTCTGTCTCCGAGTAGGCTGTATAGTCCTCATCGTCCAGAGTGCCATAGATTCCGATATTTAAGTTATTATCCAGATGCCCTATATGGCTCCTGCTGCCAAAATATATGGTACCTGCCACCTGTCCCGGCTTTCCTGCCATGCCCTTGTCGATTCGCTGCAATGCCATATTGTAGAGGTCTCCGTCATGAACTGACAGGAGATTTTCTGTGACTCCGTCTCCGATTCCGTGTCCCAGGGCGCCAAACTCCTTGTCTATGGTATAGTAGGTCATGGTGCCGATTCCTGCCAGATCATCCTTTATCCATATACCTGCCAGATAGCTGCCCTCTGAGGATTTCTGTGGCTGTATAAGCACCTCCGCTTCCTCATTACCACGCAGTATACTAAAGCGCATAAACTCTCCCTTTGCCGAGTCTACAAGCTTCACTATGTCCTCTTTGCTGTTTACCTCATGCCCATCCACTGCAGTTATATAGTCTCCTCCCCTTATAGCTCCCTTTGCCGGCTCTACCACCTCTCCGTTTTCATTCTCAAAGCTGACAGAATCCAGCACCAGCACTCCCTTCATCTGCTCATATATGCCCACAAGCCTGCCTGACGCAAACACACTCTCTCCGTCTACCACCTGCACATGTACGTCCTTGATAGGGAATACGCCCCACAGATAGCAGCCCATAGTATGCCCACTGGTATTGCCCTCCTCTATAAAGCTGGTGACAGTGTTGCTCTTTATATCTCCAAATGTAAGTGTGGAAAGCTCCCTGTCTGTGCTGTATTCACGCAGGCTTAGTCCACTCATCAGTACACCATCCAGACTGTCGCCTTTCTCCACAAAGATTTCGTCCGGTATCTGCTCCATGAAGCTTCCGTAAAATAAAAAGAGCAGGCAGACAAAATAAGTAAGTACCGCTGATTTATGAATAAAATAAAAAAATTTCCGCATACCATAACCTCCAAATGTGTCTATAGTATGCGGAAAGTATTTATTTCTTATTCTGTGCCATTTTCTTCATCTCTCTGGCGCTCTCGATTACTGTGTCTGTGATTTCCACTCCACCAAGCATTCTTGCAAGCTCCCTGACACTTGCTTCCTCATCCAGCTTGTAAATATTGGAATAGGTTGAAGAATTTTCCACTGATTTTTCAATCAGGAAATGGGAGTCTGCCATAGCTGCTATCTGTGGCAGATGAGTGATACAGATTATCTGGTGGTTTCTTCCAAGCTCATTCATCTTTTCTGATACCATCTGGGCTGTTCGTCCACTTATGCCACTGTCGATTTCGTCAAATATCAGGGTTTCTATTCTGTCGTTTTCTGCCATGACTGTTTTTATTCCCAGCATGATTCTCGACAGTTCACCACCTGATGCAATCTTGCCTAATGGCTTGACTGGTTCACCCGGGTTTGTCGATATCATAAACTCTGCATCATCTATTCCATTTGATGTATAGTCTGGCAATCTGTCAAAGCGCATCTCAAATTTTACATCAAGGAAATTCAAGTCCTTAAGGGCTGCTACTATAGCCTTTACCAGGCTCTTGCTCTTCTCCTGTCTGAGCTTTGACACCTTAACTGACAGCTTTTCAAGCTCTGCTCCTTTTTTGTCAAGATCAGCCTTAAGCCTGCTTAAATAAGTATCATAGTCATTAAGCTGGGCTATGCGCTCATTATTTTTCTCAAGCCTGTCAAGGATTTCTTCTATGCTGCTGCCATACTTTGACTTCAGATGATTTATCTCATCCAGCCTCTTCTCTAGCTCATAGAAGCTCTCCTCGTCAAACTCTGCTGATGATATATAGGCTGAAATCTCATGGTTAAAGTCTGACAGCAGGCTGTCTATCTCTGCCAGCTGGTTCTCAAGCTGTGCCACCTCTTCATCATAGGCTGACGCTGTCCCCAGCTCTCTTACCGCCCTGCCTATCAGCTCTGAGGCGCTCTCATTTTCTCCATCTGTGCAGGTAAAGGCAGCATTTACAGCCTCCATAATCTTCTTGCCATTTGAGAATTTACGATACTTAGTCTCGAGCTCCTCATCCTCTCCTGCCACAAGCTGTGCCGATTCTATCTCATTTGACTCATATTCTAAGAGAGACAGCTCCTTTGCCCTCTCCTGTACATTGAGGTTTGAGTTTTCATAGTCTTCCTTAAGCTTCTTATACTCCCTGTAGGCTGCTGCCATCTGGGACTTTAAGCTCTTCATCTCATCCCCTGCATACTCATCAAGTATATGCAGGTGGTTCTTCTTTAACAATAGTGACTGGTGCTCATGCTGTCCGTGGATGTCTATAAGCAGGGATGCGGCTTCCTTCATCTTTGATACAGGCACAGCCTCGCCATTTATCCTGCCTACTGCCCTCTGGGCTGTGATTTTTCTGCTCAAAATCACTGTCCTGTCATCCTCTATCTCGATGTCAAGCGCCTTAAGTCTGTCTAGCACATCATCATTTTCCACATAGAAAATCAGCTCCACAAAGGCTGTCTGCTCATTGTCCCTAAGCATTTCCTTTGGCACCCTTTCCCCCAGTGCCAGATTGATTGAGCCAATGATTATCGATTTTCCTGCTCCTGTCTCTCCGGACATTATGTTAAGTCCGTCTGAAAACTCCACCTCACATTCATCGATTAATGCCAGGTTCTTTACATGTAGATTTTGTAACATCTCTTCTCCTTCCACTCTCCCAAGGATTATACTATTCTACAATTTTACGAATTTTTTTCATGAGTGATTCCGTCTCCTCAACTGTTCTAATGGCACACATTATGGTGTCGTCTCCTGCTATGGAACCCACTATTTCGTGTATTTTCATAGCATCAATTGCTGCACACACCGCTCCTGCCATTCCTGATACTGTCTTTATAACCAGAATGTTTTGAGCCATATCCATAGACA
>CAVFAM010000179.1:0-11797 GCA_963620375.1 Bacteroidaceae bacterium | reverse complement strand
CGTGTCACCCAGCACTGCATACTTTTGCCTGCCATTATTGAGGGAAATCTTTGTGAGCTTTAGCTCTCTTATGTCTCTTGATACAGTTGCCTGAGTTACATTGTAGCCCTCTTTGAGCAGATATTCTGACAGTTCTTCCTGTGTCTCTATCTCATATCTTTGAATCAATTCAATAATTTTCGACTGACGTTTTGTCTTCATTGTGCCTCCTATGTATATGTCTCCATTTTCTTTCTTAGTATCTCCAAAAAGCTGCGTTTATTAAGCTTGCATATCTGGGTGTAGTTGTCAGACCTTTTAATCACAAACCTGTCTCCCACCTTAAGCTCTGCCACATTGTCTCCGTCAAAGCTCACATATGCCCGCTCATCCTTCTGCCACCTTCTGCTGCCCATCTCTATTTCTATCACATCCTCAGATGATAGTACAATGCTTTTTGAGTTGAGATTATGGGCATTGTTTGGGGTCAGCAGTATCAGGCTGCCCTTGGGGTCTACAATAGGGCCTCCTGCCGACATGTTATAGCCGGTTGAGCCTGTAGGTGTGGCGACAATTATGCCATCTGCATGATATGTATTTAAGAACTCTCCATTTACATACACATTAAGGCTAAGCATCTGTAGTCCGCCAGCCCTGTGTATTACTATGTCATTTAAGGCGGCTCTCTTATCCTCACAGCCTTCCTTGTGACCTGTGAGCATGATTCTGTTTTCCATCATGTAATTGTCATCCATAAGCTTATCTATGGCAGGAAAGACATTACTCTCCTCCAGCTCACACAGATAGCCAAGAGTCCCCATGTTTACTCCTATAAGGGGAATCTCAAGCCCTGAGACTCTGGTAGCTGCCCTTATGAGGGTTCCATCACCGCCCAGCACCAGTATGCACCCGGTATCATCAGGAATCTGCTCTATGTCAAAATCCCTGCCGTCTGGCGACTCAACAATACTTATAAGGCTCTTTGCACTTCCGCCCTTGTCTGTGATGTATTTTACTATCTGCCCGGTCAGTCTCAAGTCTTTATCCTTATAGGCATTAGTGATTACAACGAAATTCTTCATTTTATTTGTCCAGTTCTCCATGAGCTGCCTCTACAACAGCATGAATGTCCACTGACTCCTCCTTCTGCGGCTCATCAGATTTTTCGATATATACCAGATATTCTATATTTCCCTCAGGTCCCTTGATTGGCGAGTATTCCAGATTGTGTATCGAGAAGCCATTTTCTAAGGCAAAGCCTATTACCTTTTCGATGACCTCCTCATGCACCTTCTTGTCTCTTACCACGCCCTTCTTGCCGACCTTTTCCCTGCCTGCTTCAAACTGGGGCTTGATAAGACATACCATCTGACCATTTTCTTTTAACAAGGCTCTTGCCGGTACCAGCACCTTGGTAAGGGATATAAATGACACATCAACCGAGGCAAAATCAAGGGCATCTGCTATATCATCAGGAGTCACATATCTGATATTGGTTTTCTCCATACAGACAACACGCTCGTCCTGTCTGAGCTTCCATGCAAACTGACCATAGCCCACATCAACGGCATACACCTTGCTGGCTCCGTTTTGCAGCATACAGTCTGTGAAGCCTCCTGTAGATGCGCCTATATCCATACAGATTTTTCCATCCAGTGTGATTCCGAAGTGCTTCATGGCTTTTTCAAGCTTGAGTCCGCCACGGCTCACATATTGTAAGGTCTTGCCATGGATTTCTATTTTGCAGTCATCCGGGAAGGTTGAACCAGCCTTGTCCTCCCTGTTGTTGTTTACGAAGACATTGCCCTCCATAATCATGGTCTTTGCCTTCTCTCTTGACGCCGCAAGCCCTCTGTTAACTAATAATACATCTAATCTTTCTTTCATACTACCTCGTTATACTTTAAAATCCTTGATGCCACAGTTTCTGCATCAATTCCTACTATCTGCTTTAATCTGTCTACGTTTCCATGCTCTACATATGCGTTTGGGATGGCAACTGTCATTACATCCATATCAATATTATTTTCCTTGATATAGGCTGACACATGCTCTCCAAAGCCTCCGCTTTGCACATTTTCTTCCATTGTGACTAAAAGCTTATGCTTTGCACTGAGTTTTTGTATACATTCCTTGTCAAAAGGCATTGCAAATCTGGCATTTATAAGGCTCGCATCTATGCCCTTTTCCTTTAGTATCTGTACCACCTTTTCGCCTGTTGCCACCATGCTTCCAAGGGCAAGCAGGGCTACCTGGCTGCCCTCATATATGGTCTCACTCTTTCCAAGCTCAATCGGCTCCCTGTAGTCCTTTAAACCATCATATGCCAGCCCTCTCGGGTATCTGACAGCAATTGGGTGATTATAGCTCATTGCAAATTTGACCATGTCTGACAGTTCCCACTTGTTCTTTGGAGCCATAATAGTCATGTTTGGTATATTAGACAGATATGATATATCAAATATTCCCTGGTGGGTCTCTCCATCGCTTCCCACAAGTCCAGCCCTGTCTATGGCAAATACCACATGCAGGTCCTGGATACACACATCATGAAGTATCTGGTCAAAGGCTCTCTGCAAAAATGAAGAGTAGACAGCAAATATCGGCTTTAATCCCGCCTTTGCAAGTCCTGCTGCAAAGGTCACTGCGTGTTCCTCTGCAATTCCCACATCAAACAGTCTGTCCGGATATACATTTCCAAAACGCCTTAGTCCTGTTCCGTCTGCCATGGCAGCAGTTATGGCAACCACCTTGTCATCCCGCTCGCCCATTTTCTTTATGATGGTGGCAAATACATCTGTATAGTTTGCCTTTACCCTCTTTGAAACAGGTACGCCAGTCTCTATATCAAAAGGCTCAGCTCCGTGGAACCTTGCCGGGTGTCTCTCTGCAGGCAGATAGCCATTGCCCTTTTTAGTAATCACATGCACTAAAACTGGTCCATCCACACGCCTGGCTTCCTCAAATTTCTTCCTCATCTCACGGATATTGCTGCCATCTATGGGTCCGATGTACATGACACCCATCTCTTCAAAGAACATGCCTGGTACAAAGAGCTGCTTGATACTGCTCTTGGTATTTCTGATGCCCTTTACCATCCGCTCTCCATAGACTGGGATGTGATTTAGGGAATTAAGCACAGATGCCTTCAAATCCCTGTAGCCATCCGCTGTCCTGAAGCCTGACAGATAGGCACTCATGCCACCTACATTTTCTGAGATTGACATATTGTTGTCATTTAAGACAATTATGAGATTGGACTTAAGGGAAGAGGCATTGTTCAAGGCTTCATATGCCATGCCTCCAGTCAATGCCCCGTCACCTATGACAGATACCACATTGTAGTCCTCACCTGTAATTTCTCTCGCCTTGGCAAGTCCCAGTCCTGCTGAGATAGATGTGGAACTGTGTCCTGTGTTAAAGGGGTCACAGTCACTCTCCTGAGCCTTAGGAAAGCCGCTCATGCCTCCATACTGTCTTAAGCTTTCAAAGCCATCCTTCCTGCCTGTCAGTATCTTATGGGTATATGACTGGTGTCCCACATCCCATATTATCTTATCCTTTGGCAAGTCAAATGTGAGATGCAGCGCCATGGTCAGCTCAACCACACCCAGATTTGACGCCAGATGTCCACCGGTCTGCGAAATATTCTCCACAAGAAAGCTTCTGATTTCAGCTGCCAGATCTGTTAATTCTTCGTCTGTTAACTTTTTTATATCATTTTCCTTTTGAATCTTATCTAAGACCATACCTATTTCTCCCGATGAATTAAGTATACAAATAAGTTTTGTAAAAATTCATCATTTTTCCCCAGTGCTCTCAATTCCTCACATGCTTCCTTTGAAATCCTCTCGACATCAGCGGTTGATTTCTCAAGGCCTTCAAAGGCTACATATGTCATCTTACTGTTTTTCTCGTCACTTCCAACAGGCTTTCCCAAGACCTCAAGTGAGCTTGTAACATCTAAGACATCGTCCTGTATCTGGAATGCCAGTCCGATTTTTGAAGCAATCTGCTCCACTCTTTTCACATCATCATCCGATGCTCCGGCAAGAATGGCTCCCACCATCATGGAGCACTCTATCAGGGCTCCTGTCTTTAGCTTGTATATGAAATCAAGCTTGTCTCTGGAAATCTCTACTCCTGGTGTCTTTTCACTTTCCACATCCACAACCTGTCCGCCTACCATACCGTATATACCAGCTTTTCTGGCAAATACAGCAAAGGCTCTTGCGACTCTTATATCATTCTCCAGCTCAAAGGCCTTTGAGACGGTCTCATATGCGTAGTTTAAAAGTGCATCACCGGCTAAAATTCCCATCGCCTCCCCATACACTGCATGGGTAGTCTTTTTACCTCTTCTGTACTCATCATTATCCATAGCTGGCAGGTCATCATGCACCAGAGAATATGTGTGTATCAGCTCTATGCCAGCCATAAATGGCTTAATCACATCGCCCTGGCCTCCAAACAGCTTATAGGTCTCCTCCATGAGTATAGGGCGGAGCCTCTTTCCTCCCACTCTGACGCTGTAATTCATCGCCTCAAATATAGTTTTCTGAAAGCCCTCTTCCTCTGGCAGATACTGCTCTATAACAGAGTTTACATGCGAGGCTTTGGCAGACAGCTCTTCTTCAAAATTCATTAGAATTCCTCCAGTTCCCCTTGGTTATTTATGACTAACATGGATTTTTCAATATTATCCAATAGATTATTTGCCTCTTTAAGCTCTTCCACGCCGCTCTTATATAGTTCAAAAGAAGCATCCAGGGTAACATCTGCTGATTCCATCTGGTTTATTATTTTTTCAAGCTTTTCAAATCTATCTTCAAGAGTTGGTTTTTCCTCACTCATTTGGTATGACCTCCGAAACTACTGTTTTTATTTTTCCATCCAAAAGATGTATGGTGACATTCTGCTTCTCCTGCACACCCTCTATGCTCTTAAGGGCTTTGCCTGCATTATCCTCCACATATGCGTAGCCCTGTCCCAGCTTTCTCACTGGTGAGCAGGCTTCCAGTCTGCCTGCATACAGCTCCAGCATATGCTTCTTCTCCTTAATCATCATGCCCATCTTCTGATTAAGCTTTTCCTCATATTCCATCAGGCGGCGTCTGTTTTCATTGAGCCTGCGCTCCGGACTTAAATAGTCAAGTCTCAGCCTGTACGAATTAAGTCTCTGTCTTGAAATTTCAAGCTTGTTGTACAGGTTGTTTTTCATACGCCTGTTATACTCCTGCAGTCTGTCCTGCACCAGTCTGTAGTCAAATACCGCAAGCTCTGCCGCTGCTGATGGTGTAGGTGCCCTCATGTCAGCCACAAAATCAGCAATCGTCCAGTCTGTCTCATGTCCTACCGCTGATATGGTGGGAATCCTGCAGTTAAAGATTGCATCCGCTACGATTTTCTCGTTAAATGCCCATAAATCCTCAATAGGACCTCCACCTCTGCCTACAATTATCACATCTACACCCAGCTGCTCCAGGGCGTGTATGCCGTTTACAATACTCCGGGCAGCCCCATCTCCCTGCACCAGGGCAGGGTACAGTATAAGCTCTACATAGGGATTTCTCCTCTTGGATATATTTCTGATATCCTGGATAGCTGCTCCTGTAGGTGCTGTGACGATGCCTATCCGTCTGGCATACTGTGGGATAGGTATCTTGTATTCACTGGCAAAATATCCCATCTCCTCCAGCTCTTTTTTGAGCTTTTCAAACTGAAGGTAGAGATTGCCCTCTCCATCCAGCTCTACCTGTCTGGCATAGAGCTGGTAGCTGCCTGTCTTCTCATAGACCTCCACAGAGCCTGTGACTATGACCTTGTCACCTTCCTTCATGGTAAAATCAAGTCCTCTTCTGTTGCCTGCAAACATAATCGCACTGATTGTGCCAGCAGCATCCTTTATGGTGAAATAGATATGACCACTGCTGTGATATTTACAATTTGATATTTCACCCTTCACACTTATATTTCTGAGCATGAAGTCCTGGGTAAACATGTTCTTTATGTAGTTATTTATCTGTCCAACGGAATATATATTTTTATTCATTCTTGTATTCTATACAAATCTATGCAAACTTAGCTAACACACCATTTACAAATGATGCAGACTCATCTGTTCCAAATTTCTTGGCAAGCTCTACTGCCTCATTAATAGATACCTTTACCGGGATATCATCCTCGTATTTAATCTCGTAAACAGCAAGACGGATAATTGATAAATCCACCTTACCCATTCTGCTTGTCTTCCAGCCATGGGACTTCTCGTTTATCTCAGCATCAATTGTCTCGATATTCTCAACAATCCTGCTGAACTTGTCCTTTATATAATTCATATCGGCTTCACTGATATTTCCCAGCTCATCCTCTATCATGTCAAACTGCTCCTGCATCTCATCATTATCATGAAACTCTACTCTGAATAACAGCTTGAATACATTTTCTCTGATTTCTCTTCTTGACATATTATTATCCTCTCATGTTTATTCAAAAGTAAAAAGGGTGTCAAACGACACCCTAATTATACTACAAATATATGATTTGCAAAAGGATTAATTCTCACTCATTGCAACACTTGCAATTCTCACATTTACGACACCTACTGTGAGTCCTGTCATTGTCTCAATTGTGGTCTTAATCTTCTCCTGTACCTTCTGTGATACCTCTGGGATGCTGAAGCCGTATGCAATATTGATTGCTACATCAACCTTTACTTCTCCCTCGATTACCTCTACAACAATTCCTTTTGAGAGGTTCTTCATGCCAAGCTTGCTGACGATTTCGTTGGTGATATTTCCAGCCATTGAGCTTACTCCCTCAACCTCTGTTGTAGCAAGTCCTGCAATGATTGCTACTACCTCATCTGCAACCTTTACCTCTCCAAACTGATCTGATTTAATACTGAATGTCTTTCTGTTCTCAGCCATTTCTATTCCTCCTATCACTTAGACAATCTGTCCTTTGGCAACATATACCTGGAATGAGTCATTTCCTGTAAGGTATTTGCCATTTGTAATGCGCACATTCTTGTCTGTTATAACATACTCAAGGCTTACATTTTCCTCTACCACTGTGTCCTGCATCAGAATACAGTTCTTGAGCTTGGCACCCTTTCCTATTCTGACACCTCTGGCAAGTACGCAGTTTTCAATACTTCCCTCTATGACGCAGCCATCTGCTATCATTGAGTTTTTGGCAGTGGCACCCTTGATATATCTTGTCGGGTTATCATCCCTGATTTTGGTATAAATATTAGTCTTTGTCTCGAATAAAGCCTTTCTGTTTTCATCCTGAAGAAGACGCATATTTTCATTGAAATAGCTCTTCAAATCAGATATGTATGCACAGTAGCCTGTATACTCAAAGCCACGGATATTCAAATCCTTGACATGTGGTGCAAGCAAATCTCTTGTGTAATATGTATAGCCATGTACATAGGCATCATCAACCAGATCAATGAGCTTCTCCCTCTCGATTATGTACATATTCATGCAGTAGTTTACCTTGCCCCTGTTCTTTGGATTAATGTAGATTTTGGTTATTCTGTCTCCCTCTAAATCCATAGAATAGTAAAGCTCTTCATTATTACTTGGCTTAAAGAAAACCTCTGGAATCTCCATGTTTCTGTAGACAACTGTCACATCTGCCCCCGACTTCTTGTGGGCATTTATAAGCTGTCTGAAATCAAATGAAATCGCATAGTTTGCATCTGTCAGAATCACATACTTCTGTGTACATCTTCTCAGATAGCCCTTAAGACTCTCCAATGCCTCAATTCTGCCGCCGTACACCTTTATCTGCTTCTGTGAATACGGTGGAACGATATTTAAGCCACCCTTTTTTCTGGCAAGGTCGAACTCCTGACCAGAGCCAAGGTGATCCATAAGGGAATGATAGTTTTTCTTTACAATAAGTGAAATATCATCTATTCCGCTATGTACCATGCTTGAGATAATAAAATCCACTAATCTGTATCTTCCTGCAAATGGTACAGACGCCATAAGTCTCTCTGCAACCAGCTCAGGTAATAATGAGTCATAACAGTTAGGAAAAATTACACCAACAGCCTCTTCATTGTTTGCATTTAACATGTCTTTCCCTCCTCTACATCATCATAAACCATTGCATCAGGACCTATAACAGCCTTTGCTCCAATTGTAACTCCCGGAGCTATTGTTGCCACATCGCCGACCTCGTCTCCTGCAGGTTTTGCTCCAACGCTGGCATCCTCTCCTATGACTGCATTCTCAGCCACGATACAGTGAACAACCTTTGCGCCCTTTTTGATAACAGTATTGCCCATCACTACTGCATCCTCTACAACTGCGCCTTCTTCCACAGTCACACCTGAGAAAAGAATAGAATGCTTTACAGTTCCCTTTACCACACATCCATCTGTAATCATGGAATCCTCTACCTGGGCATTCTCTCCGATTACATGTCCTGTGTGTCCGCTGTTTCGGCTGTATATCTTCCAGTTCTCATCAAAGAGGTTTATTCCACTGTGCTCTGGGTCCAGAACCTCCATATTTGCTTCCCAGAGAGATGGTATAGTACCTACATCCTTCCAGTAGCCGTCAAAGTGGTAAGCATACATATTTCTGCCATCCCTTAAGAGATTAGGAATAATGTTGTTACCAAAATCATTTTCTGAATCTGGGTCTGCCTCATCCTCAATGAGATACTTCTTAAGTATATCCCAATTAAAAATATAAATACCCATTGATGCAAGATTAGATTTAGGATTCTTAGGCTTCTCCTGAAACTCTGTAATCTTGTCATTTTCATCTGCAACCATAAGTCCGAATCTGGAAGCCTCTTCCCATGGCACCTCCATGACCGCAACTGAGAACTCTGCTCCCTTTTCCTTATGAAATCTGAGGAAATCACTGTAATCCTGTTTACAAATCTGGTCACCAGACAGGATGATTACATATTCTGGGTCGTATGTCTCTATAAATGCAATATTCTGGTATATCGCATTTGCTGTTCCCTTGTACCAGTCAGAGCCTGATGCCTTCTGATATGGTGGTAAAACATGTACTCCTCCATACAGTCTATCCAAATCCCAAGGCTGACCATTTCCAATATACTCATTAAGAACTAATGGCTGATACTGGGTCAGAATACCGACAGTATCAATTCCCGAATTTACACAGTTTGATAATGGGAAATCAATAATTCTGTATTTGCCGCCAAATGGAACTGCGGGCTTCGCCAATTTCTGAGTCAGAGCGTACAGACGTGAGCCCTGTCCTCCTGCAAGTAGCATTGCAACAATCTCTTTTGCCATCCTGCTAATCCCCCTTTAATTTTATACTATAATCGTACCACACTTTCTATTTTGGTCAAACATTAATTTGCTTTATTTTCCATAAATTAAGTCTGTATTTATAAACTCATACGGAACGTCCTGATAAACGTAATAATTGAGCCAGTTGGAATACAAAATATTGCCATGTGACCTCCATGTCAGCACTGGTTTTTGCCTGTCATCATCATCTGGATAATAGTTAACTGGCACATCTATAGGCAGTCCCTTGTTTTTATCCCTCTTATACTCCGCATCCAGTGTGAGCCTGTCGTACTCAGGGTGCCCCATCACAAAAATCTGCTTGCCAGTCTTGTCTATCACAAGGAACACACCTGCCTCATCAGATTCTGCCAGTATTGTGAGATTTTCACACTTCTCTATGTCCTCTTTTCTGACCTCAGTATGGCGTGAATGAGGTGCATAGAATATATCATCAAAGCCTCTTACAAGCGGAACCTTTCTGTTTTTGACATAATGCCTGAACACGCCGAACATCTTCTTGTCTAGTATGTGCTTCTGTATGCCATAATGATAATATAAGCCTGCCTGCGCTCCCCAGCACAGATGCAGTGTAGAGAAAGCGTGCTCCTTGCTCCACTCCATTATCTGGCATATTTCATCCCAGTAGTCAACCTCTTCATACTCCATAAGCTCAACCGGTGCCCCTGTTATTATAAGTCCGTCAAACTTCTGGTTTTTCACCTCGTCAAAGGTCTGATAGAACTTGTTCAGGTGGCTCATGGAGGTATGTGTAGATTCATGAGACTTCGTTGTTATAAATGTTACGTTTACCTGTAGAGGGGTGTTTGACAATGACCGTAAAATCTGAACCTCTGTCTCCTCCTTAAGTGGCATCAGGTTTACAATAGCGATTTCAAGCTGTCTGATATTCTGATGAACCGCCCTGTTTTCATCCATGACGAATACATTTTCTTTTTCCAATATTTCTTTTGCAGGTAAATCATTTTGTGTTTTTATTGGCATTTATTTCACCTCAGTTTTGTACAATATATTCATTATAGTAATTTCTGCCTCTTGTTTCAATGTCTGAACTAATTATTAATCATATCAAGCAGCTGCTCTTCTGTAATAACTGGTATTCCTAGTGACTGCGCCTTGGTAAGCTTGCTTCCTGCGGCTTCTCCAGCCACCAGATAGTCAGTTTTCTTCGATACAGAGCCTGTACACTTGCCGCCGTTTTTCTCAATAAGCTCTGTGGCTTCCTTTCTGCCCAGTGTAGGCAGGGTGCCTGTCACAACTATTGTGAGTCCGCTCAGCTTGTCTCCCGCCGTCTCATCCTTTGAAACTGCCATATTTACACCCAGCTCTTTCATCTCATCTATAACCTGTCTGTTAAGGCTGTCAGCAAAATACTCTGTGATACATGTAGCTGTTGTAGCTCCTATATCGTCGATTGCAACCAGGTCATCAAAGCCTGCTTCCTCTAAGCTCTGTATTGAGTCAAAGTGCTTCATTATGGCTTTAGCTGTGTTCTTTCCCACATTTCGTATGCCAAGCCCTGTCAGAAGCTGGGCTGCATCATTCTGCTTTGACGCCTCGATTGCCTTAAGGACATTGTCTGTGCCCTTTTCCTTGCCGATAATTCCTTTTTCAATCAGCTCTTCCCTCATATTGCCAAGCTTGTATATATCTGCAAAGCTATGCACATATTCATTTTTTACCAGAGCATCAATGATTGACTCTCCAAGACCTATTATATTCATGGCATCCAGTGAGCAAAAATATGACAGGGTTCTTGTAAGCTGTGCAGGGCAAAGTGGATTAAAGCATCTGATGTCTGCTGTGTCCCCTTCTCTTTCAAGCTTGCTGCCACATACAGGACAGTGGGCTGGTGCAGTAAATATCTTATCTGGCTCAGCAACACAGCCATTTAATTTTGGAATAATCTCACCGCTCTTAAATAATTTATATGCGCCTCCGATTCCAATATGCATATCATTTATATAATCCTGATTGTGAAGTGTGGCTCTCGTCACATTTGTACCGCAGAGTCTTGCCGGCTTACCTGTCTCTCTGTCGTGGAATACTCCTGTAAAAGTCAGCTTGCCTGTCCTGCCCACATCGACAAGTATATCATCCATCACGACTACTCTCTCTTCCGGTGGATACTTGTAGGCTATATGTCCGCTGGAATACTTGCTGCCCGCCGGGAAATCATCACGATAGCTGATTTCATCAATTTTTACAACAGCACCGTCTATATCATATTCTAACGAACTGCGCATTTCAGCAATCTCATCAATTGCCTTTATCACTTCCTCTGCATTCACACATTTTCTGTGAAAAACCACAGGAACATCCTTCTGGTTCAATATATCCATGCTCTTGCAATGGCTCTCCACAAGTTCATCCGGTCCCTGCTGTACATTGAATACAAACATCTTAAGACCACGCTCTCTTGTGATAGAAGGGTCAAGCTGTCTCAAGCTGCCAGCCGCAAGATTACGCGGATTAGCTGCTATTTTCTTGCCTGCCTTCTCC
>CAVFAM010000178.1:0-4927 GCA_963620375.1 Bacteroidaceae bacterium | reverse complement strand
GTATATATGTGTGCATGTCTGTCGCCACAAGTATAAGCATAATAGTGTAATAATAAAAGTTGCCTGTTATCGTACTCTCAGAATTCATGGCAGGGTTAAATTCCATAGCCATGGAAAATCCCATATCCATGTCTATTATATTACCCGCAAACAAAATAATGGAATTGCAGATATATGCCCCAAAGCCAATCAACAATCCCGTTATCACCTCTCGAACAACAATGATTGAATAACCAACACTACTGGTATAATCCAAATCAGGCTTGTTCACGATATTATACATAAATAAAGTAACAAAAACTGAAAGACCTATTTTCACTCTACCTGTAACTGCACTATCTCCAAAGAATGGTGCAACAAAAACAAAGGATGCAATTCTTACAAGAATGAGTAAGAAATATTCAAAATTATGTAATGAAAATGTTAAGTTAACCATATTTTATCCCATGCTTATGTAATAACTGAAATTACTCCAAAGATTTGTCATGAAGCCCGACATATTATCAAGCATCCATGAACCGCCTATCATCAATGTAATAAACACAGCAAGTATCTTTGGTACAAAGGTAAGTGTCTGTTCCTGGATGGATGTGACAGTCTGGAAAATACTGACTATCAGACCCACTATTAATGATACAAGCAGTAAAGGTGCTGCTGTAATTATCATTGTATATATTGCATCCTTGGCAATATCAATAACAGCTTCCTGTGTAATCATATGTTACCTCCCTAATAAAACGTCTTAACAAGACTTCCTATTACTAAATCCCAGCCATCTGCCAGTATAAAAAGCAGTATCTTAAAGGGCAGGGATATCGTGGTAGGTGGCAGCATCATCATACCCATTGACATAAGGACTGACGATACAACCATATCAATCACAATAAAAGGAATATATATTAAAAAGCCTAATATAAAGGCTGTTCTAAGCTCACTTAAAATAAATGCAGGAACTAATGTGGTAAATGGTACATCATCAGTACTGTCGTAGGTCTCTCCCGACATATCCACAAAAAGGGCTAAGTCCTTCTCCTGGGTCTGTCCATACATGAACTCCCTGAATGGTCCCTCTGCTTCCTTCAATGCCTCCTCCTGGGTTATGGTGCCCTCATCAAGAGGCTTGATTGCATTATCATAGACAGTAGTAAAGGTCGGCCACATAATGAAAAGTGTCAAAAATAAGGCAAGACCAATCAGCACCTGGTTTGGTGGTGCCGTCTGTGTACCAATAGCAGTTCTCACAAAATGTAATACAATGATTATCCTTGTAAAGGATGTCAGCATTATGAGTATTGATGGCGCAAGTGAAAGAACCGTCAATACTAAAAGCATTCTGATTGGAGTCGATACCGCTCCGTTCTCGTTATTGTATATGATGTGGAGTCCATCTGTGGAATTAGAAGTGGCATCTGCCAGATCCGAATCATTTGTATCCATTGTTGTAACATCTTCCACATCATTTGTGACATCCGAAGGGTCAACCCCAGTTGCATAGACTGCATCCGGATATTTAAAGCTCATTATAATTGTCAAAATCAAAACTGCAATTGCAATAAAAAATGTAGCACTGCAATATTTCTTTTTAAATTTACTCATTTATTCTTAAACCTTGTAAGTATATTTTCAAAAGACTCCTGAGGGATATCTTTTATCTCTTCCTTATCAAGCTGCGTAAGCATTGTAACCTTGTCCTTGCCGACAGCGACAAGCAGGTATTTGTCTCCTGCCTGTATTATGCTAATCAGATTACCGTTACCAACACCCATGCTTTCGATTACTTTTAAATTTCTGTTGTTCGTTCTTCCCTTTTGATAGCCTGCCATCCATTTTGTAGTAAAGTATGTAAGTGCAAGGACAAATACAAAAATAAGAAGAACGCCAATCAACTGTAAAAAACTTTCCATATTATCCTATAGGTATTATTGATTTATTCTAAGGGGAGCATTTATAATCTCAGTAATTCTCACACCAAAGCTTTCCTCAATTACAACAACCTCGCCTTTAGCTACATATTTGCCATTTACAAGCACATCAATAGGCTCTCCTGCAAGCTTATTCAACTCAATAATCTTACCTGGAGCAAAGTCCAGTATGTCTGAAATTGACTTGCTGGTACGGCCTAACTCTACAGTCACTTCCAATGGCACATCCATAATCAGGTCGATATTTTCTGGCTGATATGTACCATTTGGCATAGCACCAAAAGCTGAAAACTGAGCTGGCTGCACGTTTACAGAGCGTCCCATAACCTGTGGCTGTCCCATCATCGGCTGTCCCATCATTGGTTGACTCATTTGTTGTCCCATTTGCTGTTGCCCCATTTGCTGAATTTGTTGATTTGAAGCAGCCTGCTGATTTGATTTAGCGGCTGTTTCAGGTTCCGCATCTTCTTTAATACTATCACTGTCAATAGCCATGTTCTTCTGAAAGCTCTCATACATTTCTCTTGCAAAAGAGAATGGATACAGCTGCATAATCTCGCTATCGACCAGGTCTCCGATTTCCATCTTAAATGAAATCTTTACAAACTCTCCTGATAAGAACTCATCTATCTCGCCCTCATCAACAGTCTGTGTTAAATCAATAATATTTGCTGATGGTGGACTGATATCTATCATTTTGTTGAGCATTGATGATAATGATGTAGCTGATGAACCCATCATCTGGTTCATTGCCTCACTGATAGCTGATAAGTGAAGCTCTCCCAGCTCTCCATCAATATTTGTTCCATCACCGCCCATCATAAGATCAGTGATAACCTTTACGTCATTTTCCTTTAATACCAGTATGTTGCTTCCGTCAAGACCTACAGTGTATGCAATCTTGATAAATACACAAGGCTTTTCATAGGTCTCTACTACATCCTCCCATGTACTGACTGAAACAACCGGGGTAGAAATCTCCACCTTGCGGTTAACCAGTGAAAAAAGTGTTGTAGCAGCGGTTCCCATGCTTATATTTGCAATTTCACCAATCGCATCCTTTTCAGTATCAGAAAGAGTGTTTCTTTCACTTACATTTCCACCTGCACTGTCATCTGGTTCGTTTAACAGCGCATTTATTTCTTCCTGAGATAATACGTCCATATGTTACTGCTCCTCTCTCAATACTGAAGTTACTCTAACTGCATACTTGTCACCTGTAGAACCAGGCAACGCAGTAAATTTACGAATATCTCCAACATATACATCTAATTCATCTTCAACCTCTCTGTCGAGCTTTATTATATCGCCCGGTTGAAGTGTCGCAAAATCCATAACCGAGATACTGCTTTTTCCCAAAACAGCCTTTATAGGGATTTGAGCCTTATTGATAATCGACTCAATAGCATCCGCATAATCAGTCTCATCATGGCTTTGTATATTAGCATACCAGTATCTGGTATTTAATTTATCTATTACATCCTCCACGGTTATATATGGAAGACAAATATTCATCAGACCCTCGACATTGCCAATCTTTATATTCATTGTAATAATGGCAATCATCTCACTTGGCGATATAATCTGCGCATACTGGGAATTGGTCTCAATTCTCTCCAGATGCGGATGTATCTCCACTACATTCTCCCATGGTTCTACTAACAGATTTACACATACCACCAAAATTCTTTCGATAATAAGTAACTCTATCTCAGAAAAGTCTCTTGTTTTTTCAAGGGCATCGCCCCTGCCGCCTAACATTCTATCTACGATAGCATATCCAAGGTTTGATGCCATCTCGATAATTATATTGCCATGCAGAGGTGCAAAATTAACAATTCCCAGCAGTACCGGGTTTGAAAGTGCATTCGAGAACTCTGAATATGTAACCGCCTCTGAGTTCATAACCTCTACCTGTACAGATTTTCTAAGATATACCGGAAGATTTGTTGTTAAAAGTCTTCCATAATGTTCGAAAATTATCTCCAAAGTACGCAAATGCTCTTTAGAGAACTTTGACGGACGGGCAAAATCGTAATCTTTTACCTGCTTCTCATTATTATCTTTTATTTCTTCAACGTCTAATTCACCGCTGCTTAATGCACTAAGCAGGTTATCAATCTCACTTTGAGATAATACGTCACCCATCTATTTCACCACCCATATCCAAAAGCCATGCGTGACAACATGCCCTGGATTAATTTTACTGTGTAAGAGAAGATGTAAAGTTAACACCTACAACATAATCTGCTCCAAGCATATCCTGTAAGCTTGAGAGGATTTCATCATATATTGCTTCCTTATCAGCATTGTACTCTTCCACTGTGTGCTGTCCAATAATTGTAACAATATTAGACTTTATAAGATTTTCCTTTGTGCTGATGTCGAAATTCTTATCATTGTATACATCACTCTCTTTATTAAGTGATAATGAAATAGCGGCTACAAGACGATGATTTGTACCACTGTCATCTGTCTTGAAATCAATAGTCATTGTCTCACCATCATTTAAAGCATAGTCATCAATCTGGTCGATTGGCAGATTTGAAAGTCCTGAAGTAGCCCCACTGTTCAAATCCAAATCAATAGCTGAGCAGACTTCTTCAATCAGCTTATTAGCCTTCTTTGTCTCAGGCAGCACTGTGAATACAAGTAAGGCTGTCAGAACGAAATTAGCTAATACAAGAGCAAGTATTATAACTGAAATCAAATTTTTCTTCATCTTATCTCTCCTTATTCCTCATCAGGTAAATCTGAATTATATGAATTGTATATCTTAATCTCAACCCTTCTGTTTAAGGCTCTGCCCTCAGCTGTGGAATTATCAGCCACCGGCATATACTGACCTCTTCCAGAGGACTTGATATGTGCTGGATTAAGTGATGATACATCTCTTATATAATTAGCCACATTCAATGCTCTGTACATCGAAAGGACATCATTATCCTCATATTTTCCAGGTGAAGTAATCGGCACATTATCTGTATGTCCCTCAACTTCTATAA
>CAVFAM010000177.1:0-3144 GCA_963620375.1 Bacteroidaceae bacterium | reverse complement strand
CATTTGGAAAAACCAAATCAGGTGAAACAGTAAATCGTTATGAAATCAGCAATAATAATGGGATGAAGCTTGCTGTGTCAGATTATGGCGCAACAGTCTTAGCCTTATATGTAAAGGACAAGGACGGCAATCTGGTTGATGTGGCTTTGGGCTATGATGATTTTGCCACATACGAGACACAGACCTGTTATTTTGGCTCAGTAATTGGAAGATGCGCAAACAGAATAGCAAATGCGCAGATTAATATAGATGGAGTGGACTATAAGCTTGAGGTTAATGACAATGAGAACTGCCTCCACAGTGGTTCACAGAGTACTGCACTCAGAGTATGGAAGGTGAAGTCTCAGGCTGACAATGCCATTACCTTTGAGCTTGAGGATGCTGACTTGCAGGAGGGCTATCCTGGTAATGCAGTTATGACCGTCACATATGAGATTACAGATGCGGATGGATTAGTTATCACATACACAGGTAAGGCTGATAAAACTACACCATTTAATTTCACAAACCATACATACTTTAACTTAAACGGTCACGATTCAGGCGATGTATACAATACAATGCTCCAGATTAAGGCATCACACTACACACCAGTCAAGAGCGCAAAGGCTATTCCAACAGGTGAGATTGCACCAGTTGAGGGTACACCTTTTGATTTTACAGCTGCAAAGCCAATCGGACAGGATATAAAGGCTGATAATGAGCAGCTTAAGTATGGAAACGGATATGACCATAACTTTGCCATAGACAAGACTACAGACGGCGTGGAGCATGTAGCTACAGCTGTGGCAGATAAGACTGGCATCAAGATGGAGGTATATACAGATACTGTTGGTATCCAGCTTTATTCAGCAAACTTCATCGAGGGTCAGCAGGGCAAGGGCGGCGTGACATATCACGACAGAAACGCATTCTGCCTTGAGACCCAGTATTTCCCAAATTCAATTAACGAGCCAAACTTCAAGACTCCAATCACCAGGGCTGGTGAGGAATACAGGTCACAGACTGAGTACAGATTTTCTATTGCATAGAATATAAGGACTGTCGGTGGTTAAAATATAATAAGAAATCAGGAAGCAGGCATGAAGATAATATTTTTGGATGCAAAGTCAATAGGGGAAGATATAGATTTGTCGGGGTATGACAAGCTGGGTGAGGTGGTTAAATATCCATATTCCACACCAGAGGAGGCGAGAGAGCGCACAAGAGATGCAGATGTGATTATACTCAACAAGGTGGAGATAAATGAGACATCTATCGGTGAGGCTTCAAAGCTTAAGCTTGTCTGTGTGACAGCAACTGGTACCAACAACCTTGACAAGGCTTATCTGGCTAAACGAGGCATCGAATGGAGAAATGTAGCTGGCTACTCTACGGAGAGTGTGGCACAGCATACCTTCGCCCTGCTTTTTTACCTGATGGAGAAGCTCAGATACTATGATGATTATGTGAAAAATGAAAACTATGTCAATGACAGCATGTTTACTCATTTTGACCATAAGTTTCATGAGCTGTCTGGCAGAACCTGGGGTATAATCGGACTTGGAAATATCGGACAGAGGGTTGCTGATATTGCAAAATGCTTTGGCTGCAAGGTGATTTACTACTCTACCAGTGGCAGGAATAATCAGGAGAATTATGAGAGAGTATGCTTTGACGACCTGTTAGAGCAGTCTGATATTGTCTCAGTACATGCGCCGCTCACAGATGAGACCTATAAGCTCATGGATATGGAAGCATTTAAGAAAATGAAGCGCAGTGCGATTTTCCTTAATCTGGGACGTGGGCAGATTGTTGACGAGGCAGACCTTGCCAAGGCTCTGGATGCAGGACTTATTGCAGCAGCGGGGCTTGATGTGCTGTCCCAGGAGCCTATGAGGGAGGATAATCCGCTCAGACATATTAAGGACTCAGAGCGCCTGCTTATAACGCCTCATATTGCCTGGGCAAGCATAGAGGCACGCACAAGGCTTATGGATATTATACTGGGTCAAATCAGAGAATTTTTTGAGTTATAATTTTAAAATGCATTACACATATATAGTTGAATGTGCGGATGGCAGCCTGTATACGGGTTATACTACAGATGTAGACGCACGGGTAAAAAAGCACAACAGCGGAAATGGAGCCAAGTATACAAGGAGCCGGCTGCCTGTTAAATTAGTGTACTATGAAGAATACGGGACAAAGCATGAAGCTATGTCGAGAGAATATAATATAAAGCAGATGTCCAGAAAAGCAAAGCTGGATTTGATTGCACAAAAGAAGAAATACGATACTTAGTAGGAGCGTTTATGGGATTCACGGAATTAAATTTTTTGTTAAGGTTCTTGCCTGTTTTTTTTGTGATATATTATATATCACCATCTAAATATAGAAATGTAATTTTGTTTTTATCCAGTATTGTATTTATAGCTTTTGGTAACTGGAAAAATCTGGCAGTACTGCTTGGAATAACTGTTATAGATTATGTGATACTGTTTGTGATGCGCAATCACAGAAATCTGTCACGCAGGCTTCTCTTTGGAGCCATGCTCCTTATAGACCTGGGCGTGCTTTTGTATTTCAAGTACATTGTGCAGACCCTGCCTCTGGGAATAAGCTTTTACACATTCATGGCGATAAGCTGCGGTGTGGATATATATTATGGCAGGGCGGCGATAGGAAGCTTCGCAGAGTTTGGAGCCTACCTTACCATGTTTCCCAAGCTGGTGCAGGGACCTATAACCCAGTACCATGATATAAAGGGACAGCTGAAGGAGCGGACTGTGACATGGACTAAGATGGAGAATGGTCTTGAGGAATTTGTCATAGGACTGGCTTTTAAGACTCTTATAGCTGATAAAATTGCTATACTCTGGAATGATGTGCAGATGATAGGCTTTGAAAGTATATCGACACCTATGGCATGGCTTGGTGCGCTGGCATTTTCCATGGAGCTGTATTTTGATTTCTGGGGCTACAGCATCATGGCTGTAGGACTTGGAAAAATGATGGGCTTTGAGCTTCCACAGAACTTCGACCATCCCTATGCGTCGGCAACTGTGGGCGAGTATTACAGACGCTGGCATATCACCCTGGGCAGGTGGTTCAGGGACTATGTCTATATACCCCTTGGGGGCAACAGGGTGGGCAAAGTAAGAC
>CAVFAM010000176.1:0-2832 GCA_963620375.1 Bacteroidaceae bacterium | reverse complement strand
GGCTATAACGCTATGATTGCAAAAATCGGGAAGCATATGGCTGTTTCCAAGAATAAATTCTTGGAAATACACCATATGCTTCCCGATTTGATTTACGCTTCATATTAAAAGTTTTAAAAATTTATGCCTCTTTATTATCAGGTGTCTTCACATCATCATAAGTATCCAGGAAATGATGCTTGACTCCATCCTTCTTATAGGCTACCACTGTGGCAAGGTTTACATTTTCCACACTCTTAAATATATTGCCCTCCACAAATGGATTTGTCTTTTTAAGCTCTGCGATAAGTCCTTTTATCTCTTTTCGCTTTGAGGCATTTTCGTTATTACATGATGTACATGTGTCTGTGAATTTACATGCACACTGGATGAAATGAAGTCCGTTATAGTCTCTCCATGCTTCGATGTCGCTTTCTCTTACCAGATACAGTGGACGGATGAGCTCCATTCCTTCAAAGTTTGTGCTGTGAAGCTTTGGCATCATGGTCTGCACCTGTGCTCCGTAGAGCATTCCCATAAGGATTGTCTCTATTACGTCATCATAGTGGTGTCCGAGGGCTATCTTATTACAGCCCAGCTCCTTTGCATAGCTGTAGAGGTGTCCTCGTCTCATGCGGGCACACAGATAGCATGGTGATTTTTCTATATCATATACTGCGTCAAAGATGTCTGACTCAAAGATTGTGATTGGTATGTCGAGTCGTCTTGCGTTTTCCTCGATTACCTTTCTGTTTTCTTCGCTATAGCCCGGATCCATTACAAGGAATTTTACTTCAAAATCAAACTTATTATGGCGTTTTAACTCCTGAAAGCACTTTGCCATAAGCATTGAGTCCTTGCCGCCTGATATGCAGACTGCGATTTTGTCTCCCGGTTTTACCAGCTCATAATTGCAGACTGCCTTGGCAAATTTAGTGAATATGCTCTTTTTGAATTTCTTTCTGAGGCTTAATTCCACATCTCTTGCAAAGCTTTTATCCTGGTCTGCCTCTTCCTGAGACTTCATAAAGTCCAGAAGCCAGGCGATATATCCACCCTCAAGGCTTAGCGCATCAAGTCCCTGCTCTCTTAATCTCTCAGCGACATCCACACTCTCCCTGCCCCTGCTACAGCAGACTACTATTGTCTTATCCCTGTCTATTCTCTCGTCAGACATTTCGATAAGAGTCTCCGGTGACAGAGCGATAGCTCCTGGCACTGCACCATGAGCTATCTCCTGTTCGCTTCTGATATCAACTATCTGATATTCCTTCTTATCGGCTTTTTTTAATTCTTCTATTGTAATGCTTGTTGTATTTTCTGTTGTAATCATATCTCTATAACAGTTCTATTCCATTTTTCTCACACTCTGCTACCACATCATCTGGCCAGATTGAGCTCTGCACCTCTCCGATATGTGCTTTTCTGAGGAAAAACATACAGATACGTGACTGTCCGATTCCTCCTCCGATTGTGTATGGAAGCTCCTTATTTAAAATTGCTTTCTGGAATGGAAGCTCTGCTCTCTCAGGGCATCCTGCCTTGTCAAGCTGCTCCTTAAGGGATTTCTCGTCAACTCTGATTCCCATTGATGACAGCTCAAGGGCAATATCAAGCACTGGATAGTATACGATAATGTCCGCATTTAAAGCCCAGTCATCATAGTCTGGCGCACGTCCGTCATGTGGCTTGCCATTCTCAAGCTTATCTCCAATCTGCATTACACAGATTGCTCCCTTTGCCTTTGCAAAATAATACTCTCTTTCCTTTGGAGTGTTATCTGGGAAAAGCTCCTCCAGCTCACTTGTTGTAACAAATGTAATATCCTTTGGCAGGATAAGGTCTATGTAGTCATACTGAATAGCCATATACTGCTCTGTTTTTCTGAGACACTTGTATACAGTCTTTACAGTCTCCTTCAAAAAGTCAAGGTTACGGTCTTCTTTTCTGATAACCTTTTCCCAATCCCACTGGTCAACAAAAATTGAGTGGATATTGTCTGTGTCCTCATCCCTGCGGATGGCGTTCATATCTGTGTAGATTCCCTCGCCCAGAGAAAATCCGTATTTCTTAAGCGCATATCTCTTCCATTTTGCCAGAGAATGTACGACCTCTGCTTCCTTCTCGCCCTGCTCCTTTATTCCAAAAGATACAGGTCTCTCATAACCATTTAAGTTATCATTTAAGCCTGTTGATGGATCCACAAAAAGTGGTGCAGAAACTCGTGTAAGTGATAACCTCTGTGCAAGTAATCCCTGAAAGAAATCCTTGGCTGTCTTAATTGCAATCTGAGTGTCATGAAGGTTAAGCTCAGATTTGTAGCCCTTTGGTATTTTTAAATTATCCATGATGACTCCTTATATAGTTTTCTATTTTGTCTAAATATTATATTTTTTCATACCTTCCATCCATGCAACAAATTGTCCCATGGTATGTATGACCATTCGCCTTATCAAGTATAGCACACTTCCCCTTGAATGATAACAAATATTATACTAAAATATTATACATAATTTTTATAACAAAATGTTCCTGTGGAGGTCATAATGAGAAAGAAAGATTTGACTGTACCAGCACTGCTCCTTGAAGCAGTTGATATTGTACTATTGTTTATTTACATAGGATTACAGATATACTACACAATTGCATTTAGTATTCCACCCTACAAGATGATACTCAACATGCTTATCATGCTGCTTGTCTATGCTGGCTTTACTGTGCTCTCGATTTTTCCTGAGAGATTAAACCATATCCCGGTTGAAGTCTGCACTGGCAAAATCAGGAAATATTCACTCCGCATGATAAGGCTGGTTAAATTTGTGTTTATTCTGGGGCTGTTGATACCGTGTGTGT
>CAVFAM010000175.1:6791-10375 GCA_963620375.1 Bacteroidaceae bacterium | reverse complement strand
GGGTGCATCTGCCACCACCAGAAGCCAGCCTATCACCAGAAATAAGAGGTTTACATTCTGCTGCTCAATCATACAAAAAGCCTCAAACACATTAACAGGCTCACCAAACTCTGCCGCATAGCGAAAAAGATTGCTCATAAAATAGCCAATAATAGCCATTCCCAGAATATAGCCCATTATGACCCTGCCATTTTTGCGCTCCTGCTCAAGCATCCCCCTTGTTACTATCCCGACACTAGCCATTTCGATACCTCCTCACAAGTCCTGCTATAATCACCGCCGACACTACAAGCAGATAGACACATTCCACAGCAGCCGCCAGCGGATAGCTGTCTACATCATCCCCTCTCAAGAGATAGATTGGATTTAACCATCTGACCTTTACCAGGCTCAGCCACAAGGTCTCATACAATACAAAGGGTGCAATCAGCGCCACATAGCGGTTTGGAATCCATACCGCAAAGGCAAAGCCCACAAGCGCCCACACCGAGCCGAAGAGAAAACCAAGTATTGTTTTTCCCACTGCTATATACCAGTCCCCATATTTTAAAATATAAGTGAGCATGACTGTATCATTCAGCATATTAGAATCGCTGCCCTGTGGTACTCCCGGAACTCCAAATATATATGCCATAGCACATGCCAGGGCAATGGGAAGTGCAATCATTACACCTCCCGACAGGGCAACCGTTACTATACGTGTCCTGCCAAACTCAACAGGACTCATTCTGGCAAAAATCATCCGGTAATACCCACTCTGGTATTCCTCACAAAAGCCTGTGGCATAGGCAAGCACTGGAAAAACTGCTGCAAAAGGAGTAAATCCAGAAGCTCCAAATACATTGTACAAAATATAATAGCTGCTCCTGCTCCTATCTAATGGTGCTCCAATCACCACTGCCGACAACAATATAAATGCCACTGCCACAGTTCCGCATACAAAACCAAAATTAAAGAAACTTCTTTTTAAATCCTTCCAAAAAAATCCTGCCATTTTTAATCCGCCTTAAATATTTCTCCTGTTGCAGCATCCAGATAGATATCACTTACTGCATCCATTTCATATGTTTTATCTACAATCTCACCCTCTTGTCCCGTCAAAGACATCATTTCCATTTGTGGAAAATAAATATGCCATGCCGGTGTTAAAACCAGCTTGGAATCATAAAGCCCCGGATAGTATTCCAATCTCACATCAGGCAATACCAGCTCTGAATTGCCCACCATGGTTCCATTTTCCAGATACATCTCCAATAGCTCTGTCACCTTTTCAAATGTCATAATCTTTTCATCAGACTTGTCTGTGATTTTGCCATAATATCCACCATTCACGCCTAAGAAAAGCACAGCTATACCATCCTTTGTAATCCATGCAGTTCCTTGTGGGATAACATCGCCAGATACCCAGCCGGTACCGATTCCATTTGCTACGGCTATTCCTTCATAAACAGGCGAAAAATTTATTTCATAAAATGCTGTATCTCCAAGCTCATAATAATAAATCTGATTAGCTGCAATTTCTGTGTCACCCAATATTTCCATCTTTTCCTTTAGGATTTCTTCTGCTTCATCCAGAGAAAATGCTGCCGAAGCATACTCACCATCCTTTGTGATATCAATCTCCTCTGCTACCTTATATATCTCAGAACATTTTTCGTGTAGTTCTTCATCTTCATAATGTGCTCCTGTATTATCTATAAATGAAGCTGTCTTTTTCCCATCTCTAAGCTCTAAATATGAATCGTCTCCAAAATGTGGCAGGTCAGGCACTTTTTCCTCTTCGCTCAGTCCCCTCTGCTGCTCTTCTATTTCTGCAAGAACTTCTGCCGTGACATCCTGTGCATTATCGCTTCCAAGAAACTGCTTCAATTTTTCCTCATCAAAATCGTCTCTCGGCTCCAATGTCAGCACTGGGACATTTGCTGATACTGTGGGAATGTCTGCACATATTCTGATACCGTTTTCCTCTGTACCAATCAGGGCATCATATTTTTCTCCCTCAATAGTCACTTCCGTGTCTGTCTCTCCTGCTACAATATCCTCCCTTTTACTGTCCTCTGCGCTCATGGCATGGTATACTCCGCCGCTTTCCGATGCCTCTGGTGCAGGCGTACAGCCTGACAGGGCAGTGGCTCCCAATATTCCTATCATGAGCATACTTAATAAGCTTTTTTTCATTTTCTACATACCTCCTGCTGTTTTTCCCATATAGCTTATGTCATGAATTATACCCTTCTTTGACTTTTATCCCTGCTTATGGCGAAATTCTACCATATTTCTTCCGAAATCGGTCTATATTTCAATATCACAAGGCTTCTCTGTACACTCTGACAGAAAAAAGCTGCCATGAACACATGACAGCTTTTTCTCTACAAATCCTTTATATATAGCACTATCTCAGTTTCCATCCGGCTCTTCTCACAGTACATTTCTATCTCACCATGATATTTTTCCACAATCCTCTGCACATTTGAAAGTCCTATACCATGCCCTGATGCGGACTTGTCTGAGAGCTTTTGTATATCACATTCACCTTCCGGAATCCCCTTACAGCTGTTTATCATATATAGAAACAAAACACCGTTTTCCATCCGCAGGCAAAGCTTTAAAAATTTCTCGTCTGTCTGCAGGGCTGCCGCTATGGCATTATCCAGAAGATTTCCCACAATTACGTTAAAGTCAAAGCTATGAAGCTTCATATCCTCCGGAATGGTTATGTCTGTTTCTACTTTCCTTAACTCCTCCCTGGCTCTTTGCAGCTTGAAGTTTAACAGGCTGTCTAATCCCTCGTTTCCTGTATGCACATGCTCCGACGGGTTCTGCATAAATGCCTCTATGGACGAAAGATAATCAGCCAGCTCCTCCGTCCTGCTACTTCTCACCAGTCCCTGCATTGCCAGCAGGTGATTTTTCATGTCATGTCTCAGGGAGCGTATGCGGTTCTGTGACTCCATGATTACATCCAGCTGGTTCTGGTAGGCAAAGGTCTGCTGCTTGTATATATCCTGTTCTCTTAATTGTACATAATTTTTAAATAATATATGATACAGATAAAATACACACAGATTAAGAAGTACAATCAGGCTAGACAAAAATACGGATGTAAATCCCGCAGGACTCTTATACATAAGTGCCCAAAACGCTGCAAGGCTTAGGACTGGAACCGCTGTCAGCAAAAGCATCTGTCTCCTGTCAAGCACAGCCTCCTGATAGTCCTCTGCTTCAAAAGCATAGCATATGAATACCACACATATGAGCAGGAGTATAGCCTGTAATGCGTTCTGCTGCTGTATATATTCTGCTATGCCCAGGCTCATAATTATGCCCCAGCAGCCTGTATCCAGGCAGAAAAACACCATACATATCCATATCTTTTTCTCCCATGCTCCACGGTAAAAGCCTGCCACAAGCAGAATCCCTGCCAGATTACACAAGCCGTAGATGACAGATGTGTGAAATATTATATATGAAACCACCGTCAGTAGATAATAGCCTCCAAAAACTATCTTCCACAGGAAACGCTTTTTGTTTTCCGCTGACAGGAAGGTGTCAAAGACCTTTTTAAGTAATGCCATATGCAGGAT
>CAVFAM010000175.1:0-6781 GCA_963620375.1 Bacteroidaceae bacterium | reverse complement strand
TTTCTCTTTCATGTACTGCTTGACTCTCGCCCTTACATCTTTCCTGTAGGGCTTGCTGATACTTAGCACATCCCCATTTATCATTTTGACACTTTCATAGGAATACTCGCTCACATATTCCTGATGGATAATGTAAGACTGATGTATCATCAGAAAATCTGCTGTAAGCTGCTCCTGTATGAGCTTTAGCTTTCCGTAAAATTCCTCCCGTCCCTGCCTTTTAACAATAAGGATTTTTTTATCCATACTCATAAAATACAGGATGTCCTTAAAAGGAATCCTAAAAATCTGACCACTCTTTTGATACTCAAAGCTGCTGTCCGCATACTTTTTGCGTCTCATGCTCCGCTCAACCACTTCTTTAAGCCTTGAAGCAGAAATGGGTTTTACCAGAAATTCCAGGGGCTGTATCTTAAAAAGCTCCATGGCATAGCCCTGCTTTGAGGAAATATAGGCAATATGGGTATCTGTATCCCCCAGTTCATCCCTGATAAAGGCACCTACTTCAATGCCGTTCTGCTCTAGCAGCTCTATATCCAGAAAAAGCAGGTCTAATTTTTCTCCCTTTTTTAAATCTCTCTCAAGACTCTCACCGCTGTACCAGACCTCAGTATCAAATTTTACTGATAGCTCAGCAGACAGCTCATCAAGCTGTTCTTCCAACAGGGAACACAATATTTTGTCGTCATCACATATCCCAATTCTATACATATCATTCCTGCTCTCCTCTGAAATAATCCTTATGATATTATACTTTATCTTCAAAGGCACAACAAGACTGCTGCCCAATTCTCCTTCTACAGCTCAATCCAGTATTGCTCCAGATATTCGTCCTCTTCTTCCAGATGAGCAGTGCCGTCATATACACCGCCATTATTTAAAATAGTCTTTCTGCTTCCCTCATTGTTATCCAGACAACAAACCAGAATCCTGTCCAGATCAATACTCCTGCAAAATGGCTTTATATTAGCAAGCATCCAGGTGGCATAGCCTTTCCTTCTCTCAGAGGGTCTAACCGAATACCCGATATGACCGGCATATTTCTCCAGATAATCATTGAAATAATGCCTTACCTGTATCATGCCAACCAGCCTATTATCAGACTTCCTGATGCAGAAAAACTGCGAAGCAATAACCATCTTCTCAGGCAGAGTCTCCTTGTGCAGATAGCTGTTTACAATCTCCAGATACTCCTTCATATCCTTAGCCCTTCTCAGAGGACCGCAGCCATCCATGGAATCATTATTCTCCAGAAACTCATTTTTGTAAGCCCAAACATCCTCAGCATACTCCTCCGAAGGTCTGACGAACATTAACTCCTCATCCAGATTTTCTTTTAGCATTTCCATAAACATTTCTCCTACTCATATTTTTATACTATCTATTTTCAGATAATTTTGAAACTTATCTTACACCTTTGATTATTATTAATCAACAAATTTTTGCAACAAAAAAAGAGGCATACCCCAAAAATGAGATATGCCTCCAAAAATATTTATTAAAATGTTATTCCACATCCTTCTTAATAAATCCAAGCATCAGGCAAGTGATGACTGAACCTACAATCCATGACAGGATATACATAAGTGGATTACCAACTGTAGCAAATACGAAGATTCCACCATGTGGTGCCATAAGTGTACATCCAAACAATGCTGAGAGGAAGCCTGCAACTCCTGCTCCAACTAATGTACAAGGAATTACATGAGCTGGGTCTGCTGCTGCAAATGGGATAGCACCCTCTGTGATGAATGAACATCCCATAACGATATTAGATACCCATGAGTTTCTCTCTGCTGCTGTAAATTTCTTAGGGAAGAATTTACAAGCAAGTGCGATTCCAACTGGAGGAACCATACCACCAACCATGATTGAAGCCATTGCAATGTAGCAAGCCTGAACAGCTGGATCTGACATTGTTGCACCGTTTGCCATAAGGTCTGCTGCTGTACCAAGCATTCCTGTACCAAATACATATGCAGCCTTGTTGATTGGGCCTCCCATATCGATAGCCATCATTGCTCCAAGTAAGAGACCAAGTACTGTAATCATTCCTGCTGCTGAGATAGACTTAAGCATTGCGCTGAGTCCTGTGTTAATCAAACCAATTAATGGGTTGAAGATGAAGCACATAAGGATACTTACTATAAGTATTCCAAGTAATGGATAAATCAATGTAGGCTTTATTCCATCAAGTGATGCTGGAAGCTTTGAAAACAGTTTCTTTAAAAGTAAAACAACATAGCCTGCAAGGAAACCTGCTACGATTCCACCAAGGAAACCAGATACTGTATTTCCAGCATTTGCACCCTGGAAGGCAAAATCTGCTATAAATTTCTGGAAGCCTGTTGCGCTGTCAGCCCATACATAGCCTGCTGCAATTGCATTTCCGCTTGAAGCTAAAAGTCCACCTGTAAAACCAACTGCAAGACCAGGTCTGTCTGCAATTGAATATGCGATATATCCGGCAAGTACAGGAACCATAAGTCCCATTGCAAGTCCACCAGCATACTTAAAGAATGCTGAGAGTGGAGTCATTGTACCGAAGTTTCCACCACCTGTTGCACCATATCCACATATTGTATCAATAAGGAATGCCAGTGCAATCATGATTCCACCACCGATTACGAATGGAAGCATATGAGATACACCACTCATAAGGTGAGTATAAATCTGATGTCCTACAGAGCCTTTATTCTCTGACACTTCTTCCTTCTTTGCTCCGTTCTCTGCCTTGTATACAGGAGCATCACCCTTTGCAGCCCGCTTCAAAAGCTCCTCTGCCTTGTTTATTCCATCAGCTACCTTGCACTCGATAAGCTTCTTTCCATCAAATCTGTCCATTGGAACCTTGGTATCGCATGCCACGATAATTGCTGCTGCCTTTGCGATTTCAGCATCTGTTACCACATTCTTTGCTCCGCCTGAGCCACGGGTCTCAACCTTAATCTTGTATCCAAGCTCTGCTGCTTTTTTCTCAAGAGCCTCTGCTGCCATGTAAGTATGTGCTATTCCTGTAGGGCAGGCTGTAACACCTATGATAAATACATCTGACTCTGTCTTTGCTGCTTCCTTTGGTGCGTCCTTTTCATCCTTCTTTGTCTCTTCCTTATCGATGATTGATAAGAATTCCTCGACACTTGACGCATTTACAAGTGAGTTTGTGAAGCTCTCATCCATGAGCATTACTGACAATTTGCTGAGTACCTGTAAGTGAACATTGTCACTTGTGTTAGGTGCTGCAATAAGGAAAATGATTTTGGCTGGTGTGCCATCTAATGACTCAAAATCTGTTCCTTCCTTGATTGTCATTGCTGCAAGTCCTGCTGCCTTTACCGCATCTGACTTACAATGTGGAATGGCTATTCCCATTCCGATTCCAGTAGTACCTTCCTCTTCTCTGGCAAATACACCCTTGCGGTAGGTCTCAACATCTGTGATGTTTCCTCCCTTTGCCATCAGGTCTACCATGTGATTAAGTACTTCTGTCTTGTTTCCAGGCTTTCCCCCCAGTTCAATGCTTTGAACTGATAATAAATCCCTGATCCTCATACATAGTTCCTCCTAAAATAAATTTTTGCTTCTATCTAATAAAGCTTCAACTTCCGCTTTAGTAGCTAATTCTTCTGAAAATGCACTTGCACTTCCTGTGCAGACTCCATACATAAATGCCTGCTTGTAATCTCCTGTTGCCAGATAGCCGGATACAAAGCCTGCTACCATTGAATCTCCTGCACCTACTGAGTTTTTCACTTTTCCAACTGGTGCCTCTGCCTTAAACTCCTGACCATCCTCTGATACGAGGACTGCTCCATCTCCAGCCATTGACACAAGTACATTTCTTGCACCCTGCTCCTGGAGCTTTTTGGCATATTTGATAACGTCGTCCTTATCTGTTATCTCCACTCCGAATATTTCGCCAAGCTCATGGTTGTTTGGCTTTATCAAAAATGGATGATAAGGCAATACATTTGTCAGCAAATCTCTTGTTGCATCCACAACAATTCTTATATCCTTTTCCTTCAGATAGTCCATGATGTCCATATACATAGATGATGGCATCACATCTGGTATACTTCCTGCAAGCACCAGTACGTCTCCATCTGAAAGCTCATCAAGCTGCTTATATAATTTCTTTATATCTGCTTCTTCGATTTTAGGTCCCTGACCATTTATCTCTGATTCCTCGTTAGATCTGAGCTTTACATTTATTCTTGATACGCCCTTTTCTACCGGGATGAAATCTGTATCTACACCCTTTTCATTGAGAAGTCTTATAATCTCATTTCCTACAAAGCCTGCTGTAAAACCTAATGCTGTGCTGTCATATCCGAGATTTTTGAGAACCATTGAGACGTTTATTCCCTTTCCACCTGGAAAAATTGTCTCCTGAACAGTCCTGTTTACTATTCCTACCTTAAAATCCTTTACATCCACCACATAATCGAGGGATGGATTAAATGTTACGGTATAAATCATATATTAGACCTCCTTTATGTTTTTATATTTCTTATAAGATGTATTTTTTAGTTCTGTTGTAATGATTGTCGCATTTTCAAATTCTGAAAACTTGACACTTGATATCTGTGAGAATTTCGACGAATCCGCAAGCACATATCTCTCCTTGCAATTCTCCATGGATTTTTTCTTCACCATAGCTTCCTTAACCTCCGGTGTTGAAAAACCCTTTGTGATGCTCACTCCGTTAGTTCCCCAGAAGCCCTTTGTGAAATTGTATTTATCAAGGGTCTCCACAGCTTCCTCTCCGACGATAGCTTCTGTGGTTGACTTAAATTCTCCACCTAAGATATATACTGTATAGCCCTTATCTGAAAGCTTCTTGGCATGGGTCAGTGAGTTCGTAACGAATGTGACGTTTGACACCTTTATATAATCAATCACCATTTCTGTGGATGTACCTGCATCTATATATACAAAATCGCCATTTTTGATTAAGCTTGCAGCATATTTTGCTATCGCTACCTTTTCCTCAATATTCTGCAGCTTTCTGTTATCTACGTTTTCATCCTGGGTTCTGATATTTGTATTCTTAGCAACTGCTCCTCCAAAAACCTTCACCAGCAATCCGTTAGCATCCATTGTGTTAAGATCTCTTCGTATTGTAGATTCAGAAGCACCAAGCTCTTCCATCAAGTCCTGCACTGTGACACTTCCTGCCTCTTCTATTATGCTCAATATCTTAGAAAATCTTTCCTCAGCTAACATTATTTATCCCCCAAAAGCTCTCAAATACTTCATATCCTGTTATGTCTTGATTATATTCTGTTAAAAAATCAAAGTCAATCACATTCCGTCAAATTCATTCACAAAACTTCATTATGGATTTTGTGCATTTTATATAAAATTTATAATTAATCTTATTTCTATCCTTACACTGCTATTTTCTGATTAAGGTTATATTAAGAAACATTTAGGTTAGATAAATTGATTATCATATATTAAAGTGGGATAATATTTCTAAACAAAAATTCATATTATTTAATTTTTGCTTATATGCACATTACAATTTAATATCAAGGAGGAGTTTATGACAAAAAAACACTTTTCAAAAATAGGTCTTGCCTATATGATTGGTACTATTTTGGTTTTTGGGTTTCAGTATTTGGCAGAATTTCTGATTGTGAAATTTCTTCCACAGGTCTATGATAATTCGACCCTCAATTTTTTATTGGTAATGCTTTCAATGTATGCAGTATCAATGCCTTTGATGGGCTTCATTATCTCAAGAATACCTGCAGAGGGCTCCTGCGAATCCCAGGACATGACAGTCGGACGCTGGTTTAAAATCTTCGTCATTGCCTATGCTGGTATGTACATTACCAACCTCATCGGAAATTTTATCACACAGATTATTTCCATTTTCAAGGGTTCTGCAGTATCTAATGACTTAATGGAAATCATTACTTCAAACGATAACTGGTGTAACTTTTTGGTAATCGTAGTATGCGCACCAATCGCTGAGGAGCTTTTATTCAGAAAGCTTTTGATTGACAGAACTATAAAGTATGGTCAGGGAATTTCAATTTTTACTTCTGCTTTGTTATTTGGATTATTCCATGGCAATTTGAACCAGTTTGTATATGCCTTTACAATCGGTGCAGTATTTGCCTATGTTTATTCAAAAACCGGTAAAATCCATTACACCATACTCATGCACATGCTGGTTAATTTCCTTGGTTCAGTAGTCAGCCTGCTTATTTTCAAGTGGTCTGGATTTTTTGAAATCGCAGATATTGATGCAACTGATACGGCTGCAATCATGGAAATAATGTCTAATCATATTGGTGGAATTATTCTTTTGATTTTGTACTTTGTAGCCTTGCTTGCAATGGTTATTACCGGTATTGTCCTTTTCTGTGTAAATGTTAAGAAGATTAAATTAGAGAAAACAGAATTTACAGTTGAAAAAGGAAAGCGATTTACAACATATTTTGTAAACATCGGAATGATTGCATTTGCTATTTACTGGATAGTTATGATAGTACTTCAGTTACTAAGATAAGATTTTTGTTGATAACTTTATAATTAAAAAGAGAAATGTGTATTAACCATTGGTTTGAAACGCATTTCTCTTTTTACTTTTATTTGATATTTACAACTTTTCTGGACGTATGGTAAGCAACCGAACCTACTACAAGCAGCTTCTCTGTATGCCTGGTAACAAAAAAGACCTCCGATTTACGGAAGTCTAAAGAAGAGGTGACTGCCGGATTTGAACCGGCGATGACGGTGTTGCAGACCGGGGCCTTACCACTTGGCT
>CAVFAM010000174.1:0-3711 GCA_963620375.1 Bacteroidaceae bacterium | reverse complement strand
GCGCAGGACTTAAAATCCTGTTGTAGTGATACAGTACCGGTTCGATTCCGGTCTGAGGCATTAGTTCAGAGGCTTGATGCTGGATGAACAATTTAATATGTGTGTGTAGCTCAGCTGGATAGAGCACTTGGCTACGGACCAAGGTGTCGGGAGTTCGAATCTTCTCACGCACGCTTTATTAACGAAAAAGACAGGATTTATATCCTGTCTTTTTTCGTTAATGAAGCGCCGCGGAAGATACGAACTGGGAGTTCGATCTCCGCTCCGCTTCGGTCGGCTGAAACCAAGGTCCACTGGACCTTGTCAGCCTTCTCACGCACGTTGGAGAAGTGCTAATGAAATTTATCTATTTTGCACAGTGAGGAATATATAAAGAGAATGTGGAGGAAAACAGACAAATACTCGCTGACAGACATTGAAGATTTATGTTTTATATGATAATATACAGTTCTAATAAGCTGATGAGGCGTGTAATTGTATAAATGATTAAAAGAATTGAAATAAATCAAACTGAATCGACAAATAATAAAATTATTGAGATTTATTCATCTCTAAGTGAAGCTCAGCTCATGCATTACTACGAGCCCAAGCCTGGGATTTTTATAGCAGAAAGTCCTATTGTTATCGAGAGAGCCTTAGCTGCTGGCTATGTGCCTGAATCTGTTCTGATTGAGGACAAGACAGCAGATGACGGTTACAATCAGACTGTGATAGCAAAGTGCAACGAGGCTTGTGAGAAAAATGGCATGGCTGAGCTGTCTGTGTATGTGGCATCGGAAGAGGTGCTGGTTAAAATCACAGGCTATAAGCTGACAAGAGGCATGCTTTGTGCCATGAAGCGCAGGACTCTTATGTCACCAGAAGAATTGTGCCAGTGTATTGAGAATACATATGCTGGAAAAGTAAATATTGGGAAGAGCTGCGATACGGACAAGTGGACTACAAATTGTATGGATGAAAAAGTTGTAAATTCGCATTGTAGAATAGCAATATTGGAGGATGTGGTAAACCCTACCAATGTGGGAGCCATAGTGAGGTCAGCAGCAGCATTAAATATAGATGCCATCATGCTCACCTCAGCCAGCGCAGACCCACTGTACAGGCGGGCAGTCAGAGTCAGCATGGGTACGATTTTCCAGGTACCATGGACGGTAATACCAGAGGGAGAATGGCAGGATAAGACCATAGCCATGCTCCATGACAGGGGCTATAAGCTTGCCAGCATGGCTCTTAAGGAAAACACAAGAAGCATAGCAGACCCGGTATTTAAGTCTGAGGACAAGCTTGCAATAGTGCTTGGAACTGAGGGCGAGGGACTTAGGGATAAAACAATCGAGATGAGCGATTACACTGTAAAAATTCCAATGAGCCACGGCGTTGATTCTCTGAATGTGGCGGCGGCAAGTGCAGTGGCATTCTGGGCGCTTGCTAATGCGTAAAACTATATATTATAATGATATAAAACATAAAATAAGCGAGGATAAAAAATGAGCATAGTAGTTTTAGGAGCAGTATTTGTAGATATTAAAGGATTCCCAGAGGCACAGTACATCCCAGAGGGAAGAAATGCCGGACGGATAGAGTATATACAGGGTGGCGTCAGCAGAAATGTGGTGGAGGATATAGCAAATCTTGAGCTGCGTCCTACATTTATCAGTATAGTTGACGATTCTGCTCTTGGAACAGACGTGCTTAGAAAATTAAATGACCACAAGGTAAATACAGACTACATGCAGGTGATTCCAAATGGTATGGGAACCTGGCTTGCTGTCTTTGACGAGAAGGGCGATTTGGCAGGTTCAATCTCCCAGAGACCAAACCTTGCACCAGTCCTTGATATCCTTGAGGAAAAGGACGATGAGATATTCTCAAAGGCATCATCTATTGTCATTGAGATAGATATGGATAAGGATATTGTCAAAAAGACTGTACAGCTGGCAGAAAAATATCATAAGAAGCTTTTCGGTGTGGTTAGCAATATGTCCATCGCTGTGGAGAGAAGGGACTTCTTGCAGAAGTTTGACTGCTTAATCTGCAATAAACAGGAGGCAGGAATTTTCTTTACAGAGGATTATGAGAATATGAATCAGGACGAATTATTACCTATAATCTGTGAGAGAATAGAGAGGGGCAAGATTAACTCTATCATAGTCACTATGGGAGGAGAGGGCGCAGTCTATGCTTCAAGAAGCGGAGAGAAGGGCTTTTGTCCTGCCAAAAAAGTAATCGTAAAGGACACAACCGGAGCAGGAGACGCTTTCTGTGCGGGTGTTTCAAGTGCCCTCACATATGGCAAGACCATGGCAGAGGCATGCGAGATAGGAAGCAGGCTGGCAGCATCGGTAATCACATCATCAAGCAATGTGTGCCCGAGATTCCTGCCGGAAGAACTTGGTATCGAGGTGAAATAGGATGAAAATAAAGTTGTCATGTGAGAATTTGCACATGGCAGCTTTTTTGCTATATTTGTTGGTATTAGTTTAATAAAAAATAAGACAGACTCTTGGGTGAGTCTGCCTTGAGGGGAGTATAAATAATTAATAAGAGGTATAACATTGAAAAGGTTTCCCTTTTCAATTAGGATTATACGTTACAGGAAACTAAAAAGCAAGTTGTATATGAATATTTTTTTTATTCTTGTACACACTATCCTTGTAACATGTGAGCGCAAAGCCAGATATTGTCTGCTCTGCGCCTGTTAACAAGGAGGAAAAATAAATGGCAAAAAATAACAACTCTGGAAACGCATTAGACAGAGTAACAAACAAGACAACAAATAAGGCAACAGATAAGACAACAAATAAGACAACAAACAGAGCAACAGACAGAACAACAGATAAGACAACAGATAAGGCTACAGATAAAACAACAGATTGCAACGATTAATGGGTACAAGCTGATTTTTATCCAAAAGCGCATAGTATATAAGGAGATGTGGAAGCATCTCCTTATTTTAATACCTGAGTATGCAGGAGAAGCTGCCAGTGGCAGGTTCTTATGTATGCTTCAGTATGTGTGGGAGGAATAATGGATTTTGACATTGTATATGTGAGGGATTTGATGAAGCGCATTAAGGACAAAAATGCAGTTGTAATCGACCTGAGAGAGAAAAAGGAATATCAGGCAGGGCATTTTCCCGGTGCCATAAGCATGCCGCTTGATGATACAGATGTGTACGAGAATGTACTGGACAAAGACAGATATTATATCCTCTACTGTGACCACGGAGGCAGCAGCATGCAGCTTGCCAGGTATCTGGGAAGAAGGGGATATAGTGTGGCAAGTGTAATTGGAGGCTTTTCTGTTATGTAATTAGCTTTTTAAGAAAATCTTTATGAAAAAACTATTTCAAAAACTGCCAGAATGTGTAACAATAAACTTGTGAAACTATGTTTTTTGGGAGATACAATAAATGAAGACATTTGAATTAGTGGCACCATGTCATTTCGGCATGGAAGCAGTTTTGAAAAGAGAAATATATGATCTGGGTTATGAGATAACAAAGGTTGAGGATGGCAGAATAACCTTCGAGGGAGACGCAGAGGCTATATGCCGTGCCAATATTTTCTTAAGAAGTGCGGAGCGTGTGCTCTTGCAGGTAGGCAGATTTACAGCCACCACCTTTGATGAGCTGTTTGAAAATGTAAAGGCACTTCCATGGGAAGATTATATCCCAAAGGATGGCAAATTCTGGGTCAAGAAGGCTTCATC
>CAVFAM010000173.1:0-3539 GCA_963620375.1 Bacteroidaceae bacterium | reverse complement strand
CCATAATAGCTGCCATAATAATTGCCATAATATCCATGTGCATGGCCATTCTTCTTTGCCTTTACCTTGTTTAAGACTGCTCCAAGTATTCTGACACCAGACACCTCAAGCTGCTTCTTGGCAGACAAAATCATTCTGCCGCTTGCCATGCCCTGGGCTATGACAAGGATTGCGCCGTCACAGTGCTTTGCAACAACCGCTGCATCAATGGCAGCTCCAAGAGGCGCACAGTCCATAATAATATAGTTAAAGTGCTCTCTGCCAAACTTAAGCAGCTCATTGAAATAATTTTTTTCGAGAATTTCTGTAGGGTTTGGCACTGATGGTCCCGCAAAAATCATAAAAAGTCTTGGGATTTCTGTGCCATACAAGACCTCCTCCAGCTTTCTCTGACCTGACAGATAATGGGACAGACCGCATATCTCTCCTCCACTTGCAGAGCTGGCTCTGAGCCGTCCCACAAAGACTGACTTTCTCATATCTGTATCTATCAAAAGCACCCTCTTGCCTGACTCAGTTAGGGAACGGGCAAGGTCAAGAGCCACTGTACTCTTACCCTCATTTGGAACTGCACTTGTAATCAGTATGGTTTTTATATCATCACCGCAAAACTGTATGTTTGTCTTCAAAGCTCGAAGGGATTCCTTCATGGTATAGCTTTGGTCTTTAATTTTTCCGAAGCGAACTGTTTCCATGGCTTATTTCTTCCCCTTCTTTTTCTTCTTTTTCTTTTGGCTGTAATCATCAGCCTCACTCTCTTCTAACGGCAGTGTGCCCAGTACATTGAGTCCCAGCTTCTTCTCCACATCCTCCGGAGTGGCTATTGTATCATTGAAGAGGTTTGTGAGCACTATTACCGCCATTGAAATCACAAGACCTGCTGCGACACCAAGGGCTGTATTTTTGATAACATTAGGGCTGACCGGCTGACCGTCTGCATACCCCTTCTGGATAATGTTTGGCGGATCCTGCTCCATCTTTTCTGCTATATAGGCGGATGCCACATCTGCTACCTCATCGGCTATTGCCTTTGCCATATTAGGGTCTGCATCTGTCACGGTAATTTTGAGCACACGGGAATTAGATGGATTCTCAAGTGTGATTTTGCCATACAGGGTATTGTAGCTCTCATTCAACTGTAGGTTTGTAATTACCTGATCCAGCACCGGACGGCCTTTTACGATAACTATATAGTCATTGGTAAGTGATGAGCCTGTCTGAATATCTGCAAGGCTTGTGATAGATGTGCTCTTTGTGAGTACATAAAGCTCTGATGTAGATTCATACTGGGGCACCACCAAAAAACTGCTGTAGGCATAAGCAAGTCCCCCTGCTATCACCGCCGCCAGAAATATAATCTTCCAGCTGGCGAGAAGCTGTAGTAAAAGGCTTTTTAAGTCTATCTCTATTTCGTTGTCTAAATCGTATTGCTTGTCCATCTTGTCACCTTTATGTATATCTTTTGTCATGAATTTGTAACAATCCTGGCCGGATTCTGCCTGAAAAGTAAATCAGCATAATCACTGCCGTATTTTTTTACCACATAATCATAGCACTTTGCAAGATTATTTACTCTTGTACTTGTGTTGTGGCTGTCACTGGCAATCAGGTCCACATCCCTGTTTTTAAGGAGTTTCTTGCAGATTTTCTTTACAACTCTTCCATCATTTCCCAACACTGCGTCTGCATTTACCTGAACCAGCGCTCCCATGTTTCTAAGCTCACCGGCTGTCTCAGGGTCATCACAGATACATTCGTATCTCTCAATGTGGGCAATCACTGGTATATAGCCTGCCAGAAGTGCTTCCTGGGTCATCTTCTTCATGTATGAGTACTCGCTGACATGTGAATACTCTGTCAGGATATATCTGCCATCTGCCAGGGTGTGACACCTGCCAGACCTGAAGCTGTCTATCATCTCCGAGTCCACATGATATTCTGTACCAAGATAAAGGGCTATGCCAAGCTTATCTGCATATTCCTTGAGCTTAGCGTATCTGCTCTCAATAGTCTCGGTCTCATATGCAAACATCCCGTGCCTGCGGTGTGGTGTCAGTATTATTTTGTCTATTCTCTGTGCTGCCGCTATTTTGAGCATGTCAACTGATTCTTCAAGCGACTTGGCACCGTCATCCACACCATTTAAGAGATGGCAATGAATATCTATCATGCAAGAGTACCCCCATTTTTAGTTTTTATTATACTATATCGGCGGTTTGGGTGCAAATCTTTAGCTTTGCTTCATGCCAACTGTTTATTCTTGTAGGTAAAAATCCCATTTGCCAGGCAAACTCCCGCAAGAAAAATGTTTATACCTAATACAATACCCCATATTACATATATGTCATTTATTGTAGTAGTCATTATCAAAAATACTGGCATGGAATCCACTATGACAGCCATAAAAAAAGGCTGCCCTTTCGGACAACCTTTTCTCTTTTCTTTTGATACTGATTTTTCTGTTGTCTGCCAACCTACGAACTGGCTTATTTTATGTCAAGCAGAGTGAATATTTTCTTGAAATTTTGTAGTATATTTCAATGACATCCACTAAGTGTTCAATGACATCCACTCGACTAAGATTCAAACTTCGTCTACGACTCGTTTTCATCAAGTCTCGGGATGGGCTTTCTCACTAACCTCATTCTTCGCTTACGCTCGAATTCGCTAAGTGTTCAATGCCTAGCAAACGCCCTGTGCAATCATAGCATCTGCTACTTTCTCAAATCCTGCAATATTAGCACCAGCTACATAGTCAGTCTTTCCACCAACTGTCATGTTATATCTCTTAGCAGCGTCTGAAATATTTGCGTAGATTGTCTCCATGATTCCCTTGAGCTTTCCATCAACCTCTTCAAATGTCCATGAAAGTCTCTCAGAGTTCTGGCTCATCTCAAGTGCTGATGTAGCAACACCACCTGCGTTTGCAGCCTTACCACCTACGAAAAGTACTCCGTTCTCCTGTAAGTACTTTGTAGCCTCAAGTGTTGTAGGCATGTTAGCTCCCTCTGTTACAGATGTAACACCGTTTGCTACGAGCATCTTAGCATCATCAAGGTCTAACTCGTTCTGTGTAGCACATGGAAGAGCAAGGTCTACCTTGTACTGCCATACACCATGCTCACCGTTCTCTTTTGCATGGTACTCTGCTGATGGCTTAGCTGCTGCATACTCTGTAAGACGGGCACGCTTAACCTCTTTAACCTCTTTAAGAAGGGCAACATCGATTCCTTCTGGATCATAAACCCATCCTGTAGAATCAGAACATGTTACAACTTTTGCTCCTAACTGGTGAGCTTTCTCGATTGCGTAGATTGCAACGTTACCGGAACCGGAAACTGCTGCTGTCTTACCTTCCAGGCTCATTCCATGATCTTTCCACAATGCGTTTGTTAAGTATAACAAACCATATCCTGTAGCCTGTGTACGAGCAAGGGAACCACCGTATGTAAGTCCTTTTCCTGTAAGAACACCTTCGAAAGAACCACGGATTCTCTTGTACTGTCCGAACATGAAACCGATTTCTCTTGCGCCTGTTC
>CAVFAM010000172.1:5067-9691 GCA_963620375.1 Bacteroidaceae bacterium | reverse complement strand
CCAAATATACTTTTAAGAGGTGACCCAAATGCACACTCCCCCAACCCTATACGGCGTAGGCGTAGGCCCTGGCTCCCCAGACCTTATGACCCTGAAAGCCGTAAGAACAATAGAAAATTCAGACGTAGTAGTCCTCCCCTCATCTACAAAGGAGAAATGCTATGCCTACAAAATTGTGAGCCAGGTAGTAACCAATCTGGACGAGAAAGACCTGTTATTCTGCGATTTCCCCATGACAAAGGACAGTGAGAGGCTTGAGTGCGCCCATGATGCTATTGCAGACCAGATTGAGGATAGGCTCATGAAGGGAAAGTCAGTGGCTTTCCTCACTATCGGAGACCCTGCAATCTATTCTACATATACATACATTGGAGAGAAAATCAGACAGCGTGGCTATCATACAGAAATGGTAAGTGGCGTGCCATCCTTCTGCGCAGTGGCAGCGTCTCTTGGTATATCACTTGGCGATAAAAATGAGCAGATACATATTATTCCTGCCTCATATGCAGTGGAGGAGTCATTGAAGCTTAGCGGTACGAAAATATATATGAAATCCGGGCAAAAATTAAAAGAGCTCAAGGAAGCTCTTTTAAGTCCTGATTTTGCAAATGAAAACCAGCTGGTATATTGTGTGTGTGATTGTGGATTAAGCACCGAGAAACGCATGTATGGCGTGGAAAACCTTGACACAGATTCTGGCTACCTCACTATAGTAATTGTGAAATCTAATAAGTAATTAATTCAAACTTCCCACATTAAAGCTTGTGTATATCAGGAGATTATGGTGTGGGAAGTTTTAACTATTTAAACATCAGCTCCCATGGGAGTGTGTCCGCCCAGCCATCAGTGTCAAATCCATCCCTGATACAGTCACAGTAATATTTCATCTTGTCATAAAGCACCGTATCAGGGGCAAACTGGCTGTCATCTGTTATTCCACTTAAGGCATTATCCATGACAGTTCCAAACAATTCTGCCCTGTCCTCTGTGGCATAGGTTGTGCCATAGGAATCTATGAAATACTTGCTGTATTTTCCGTAATCGGGATTATTTTCGTAATCATCATAGCTTTCCAGATAGGTGAAATTTTCTGGATTATAGCTGTTCCATTTCTTATCTGAAAAGATAATATCTTCCTTATACTGTGAGAGAAATTCAAGCCGCCTGTCAATCAGGTGGGATATTTCATGGTTTACAGTGTAATCCCAATTCCAGCAATAGTTAGCATCAAGCACAATCACAATATGTGAGTTGATATTTGTCACAAAACCGCTTGCTTCCGAGATAGTGCCATTGCTGTTTCCGGAAATATCTCCTGTGAGATAGAGGCGGATTCCCTCGTTGGTGCCAAAGCACAGCTGGGTGAAGAAATCTGTAGGATAGCAGTCAAATATCTGTTCCAGCGAGCCCAGTGCCTCCGATAGGGTGGAGACATCATCATTCTGCTTTAGGCTGTAGTAGTCCAGACTGTCAGGAACCTCTGCTCCCATGTATATTTCAATGTTATATTTTTTCTCAAGCTCTGTAGCACGGTCATTCAGAGAGGAAAGCTCTCCCCAGTCGTAAGTATCTGTATTTTTAACCCTTGTCACATCATGGCCGAAATCATCAGGATATTCGGTTACGATAGCCCGGGGCTTATCCAGTGAGTTGGCAGTGCCGGCAGCAATTGCATTTTCGACTTCTGTTACAGTGGAGTAGCTCTTGAGCTTGACGTCGGTATCGTTTTTGGATTCGTCAATATTCCACACCAGCAGCTTAGGCATACAGTCGGCGGTGTATACAAGGAAAAAGGCACAGTTGTCCTCCTCCATGTATACGCAGTCTGGCGAGAAAATCTGATAATCCCTGGTGCCATAGGTGCCACAGCTGTATCCGAAAGAGCTTACAATGCCATCGGATGGTGAATACAGATAATAATATATATTATGGTTGTCACTGTCAGAAAAGATAGATTTTTCTGTGCGGAGCAATACCTGATTATCAGCAATTATCTGGGCATCCTGTATCTCTGACTGGGAGAAAAATGTATCATCACCGTCAAAGCTATGGTAAACCCATATGTTGTTGTCCGAATCGATTCTTGAGACAAAGCTTTTTTCTGAGAGGTCATAGGCGGAAAAATCATCCCCCTGTAAATAAGTAACTAAAGCATTATCTGCAGTGGTGTAGACAGAGACTGTATTTTGAAGAGTTGCCTCGTCTACGCCGTAGGTCATATAGTAGTCACCATCAGGCGATACATCCAGAAGCTGTGGCTCATAAACAGGAAGGGTGTACTGGCTTGTGGTGTAATCGTCAGTTGACATGGCTGTCAGCTTTCCGTTTTCAACATAGAGGATAAGGTCTGAGTTATAGCCTGAGCAGTATGTGATTTCCTCCCCCTCTGAGCAACTTATGGTGTTCTCAAGCTTCAGGTCAGTATTGTATATATTTATGCTGCCTTCAGCTGAGTCATACAGGAAAAGCCTGTCAGCTAAGACCTGATAAGAATCGCATACTATATCCTCATGGGACAGCTTGGCACTTATCCTGTTGCGCCATGGGTCGTAGACCTCAAAGGAATATTCATATTCAGGCTCTGAGTTAGTGATAGACTGGACTATATCCGAAGAATAGGAGCCCTGACCGACCATGAGGATTTTGTTGCCGAACCGGGAAATATTGTTGTAGGGCTTTCCCTCAAAGGCAACGTTCTCAATCTGATACAGACCATTTGTCGAGGAGACAGGCGAAGCATTGTCCCAGAACTTGGGCGTATCGTAGAGAAGGGCATACTGCTCCTCCTCATCCTTAAAATAAAAAGCAATATCTGAGCCTGAGCAGGCTGTTAATGTAAAAGCTGAGCATGCAACAGCGGTAAAACATGCAATTTGCGATAAATGGTATCGTAACATAATTAACCTCTACAGATTTGTTGTCCTCTTTGAAACACGGGCAGTTGACTCTCTCTCGATAAGTCTGGGACGAAGAAGAGTCTTACTTATTGATATATGGTGAATTAAGGAATTCAAGATAATATATGCACATTTGCCCAACTCGTTACGCTCCTGACGGATTGTTGTAAGGGGCGGTGTGAGGGTGGCGGCAAGTGGAATGTCATCAAAGCCTATGACGCTTATGTCCTCTGGAACCTTAAAGCCTCGTGCAGTACACTCGTTTATAACACCCTTTGCAATCAAATCATTTCCACATACGATTGCAGTTGCGCCGGCAGATAAAAAGCCTGGGACATGGTATTTGGCACTGTCAGATACATAGTAGCCGTAAGCCATGAGGTCCTTATCTACTTCTAACCCTTCTTTTTCCATAGCGGACTCAAATGCCTCTTGCCTGTTGTCGGAGACCATGGAATAGAGGGAGCCATTTAAAAAGGCAATCTTCTTGTGACCCAGCTTGTGCAGATGACTCACCGCCATGGTGATTCCCTCGTAGCTGTCAGTACCTATGTAGCACACATTAGGGTTGTCAGGGATAAAATTGTCCAGCAGCACAGATGGCATGGTGGTGTTGTTTAATTGCTGCATCCATTCGTCATGCAGGGCAAAGCCCATGAGAAAGGCACCACAGTAACCATTCTTTAATAAGAAGGTATCGTATTTTTCTTCTGCCTGAAGAGATGAGGTGACGGGAACCACGTCCACATCCCATTTATGCCTGAAAGCATTCTGCTTGAAGCCTAAGACTAAATCGTAGCCGAACTCATCGATTGACTCATAGTCCATGTTTTCAATCAGGATACATAGTTTGCGGTTTTCCTCTTTCTTGGAGCGCTTGGTGCTGTAGCCCATCTCGACGGCGGTATCAAGCACCATCTGGCGAAGCTCCTCGCTTATATCGCTGGCTCCGTTAAGACCCTTTGAGACTGTGCTGACAGAAACCCCAAGTCTGTTTGCTATATCTTTAATGGTTGCCATTTTGCAATTTTCCTTTCGTATTGTTAAACATAGCTTAATTATAAAATGACAATCAGTGTAATTCAATATTTTCGAAAAAAATAATGTTTTTTATTGTTAATATATACAAAAAGCAGGCATGAAAAACGTAAAAAGTGGCAAAAATGAGTTTGAACAGGCAAAAAACATTGACTTTTATGCCTTCAGAAACTAAAATTAACTCAGATACGAAAAAACACGAAACGTAAGGAGGACAAATATGGAGACCGGTGAGTTTACCAGAGGTTGTGGAATCCTTCTTTCTATATCCAGTCTTCCATCACCATATGGAATAGGAACAATGGGAGAGGCAGCGTTTCGATTTATCGATCTACTGACAGACTTGAAGCAGAAATACTGGCAGATTCTTCCAATAGGACCAACCAGTTACGGCGACAGCCCGTATCAGCCATTGTCATCATGCGCAGGCAATACATACTTTATTGATTTGGATAAACTGGTAGCTGATGGATTACTTAGTACTGATGAGATAAGGTGCTTCAATTGGGGCAGTGATGATACAGAAATCGACTACGCAGTATTGTTTGCAAATCGCAAGAAGATTTTACAAAAAGCATTTGAAAGATTTGACATAAATGCACAAGAATTTTGTGATTTCAAAAAAGAAAATTCAAGTTGGCTTGGTGATTATGCACTATTTATGGCACTGAAAAATGACAATTTAAACA
>CAVFAM010000172.1:1799-5046 GCA_963620375.1 Bacteroidaceae bacterium | reverse complement strand
CCGCAAGAGTTTAAAACAAGGCAACCGGTTGCGCTTGCAAATTACCAAAAAACACATTATAATGAAATCAGTTTTTGGGAGTTCTGCCAATACGAATTCTTCAAACAATGGACAGAAATGAAGCAATATGCTAATTCAAGAGGAATACAGATAATAGGAGATATCTCCTTTTTCGTAGGATTAGACAGTGCTGATGTGTGGGCAGAGCCTTCACAGTTTTTGATTGACGCAAACGGTAAACCAAGTGTGGTTGCCGCAGCTGTTCCAGATAAGTTTTCGGAAGCTGGTCAGGTATGGGGAAACCCAATGTATGACTGGAAGCAGATGGAAACAGATGGATTTGAATGGTGGAAACGCAAAATCAGGATAAGAAAACAACAGTTTGATATAATCAGAATCGACCACTTCATAGGAATGGTCAAGGACTACACCGTATTGTCGGACGTTAAAAGCGCTTTGAGCGGCAAATGGGTGAAGGGACCAGGCAAGAAGCTGGCAGACGCTTTGAAGACAGAGCTTGGAGATACAAGAGTTATCGCAGATGACTACACCGGAGCAGCACTTTTACCGGGAGTCAAAAAGCTTCTTTCAAAGACAGGCTGGATGGGTACAAAGGTTTTGATGTTTGCCTTTGATGGCAACACAGCAAACGAACATCTGCCACACAATTATGTAAACAGTCAGGTTGCTGTATACTGTGGTACACATGACAATGAGACCATAGTAGGAACCTTTAGAGATAAGACAGAATATGAGTTAGCTTACTTATATCAATATCTCAATATATCCTGCAAGGAAGAAATTCCTGATGCACTCATAAGAGCGGCATATGCCAGCACAGCGGATCTGGCTGTGATACAGATGCAGGACATTCTGAAGCTTGGCAACGAAGCAAGAATGAATGAACCGTCAACAGTTGGCTGTAACTGGAGATGGAGATTAGGTCAGGAAGAGCTCGATGAGAGCAGGATAGCCTGGATTAGAAATCTGGCGGCGGTCTACCGCAGATAAATATGTTATAAGATGCTCGGCATTTTATATAAATACTTTTTAAAAATACATTTATAAGGAGAGGAAAAGTATGAAAAAGAAAGTATTAGCTTCATTACTTGTAGCTTCAATGATGGCTACAATGGTAGCTGGATGCGGAAGCAAAGAAGAAGCACCAGCAGACAACAACGCAACAACAGGGGACACACAGACAGCTGATGCTGCAGCAGATGACAGCAGTGCTTCATCTGAGGATGCAATCGCAAACCTCATCGCAGCTACAGACGGAACAGTAACACTTGACTTATGGTGCTCTGAGACAGAGGCTTACCAGACAGTTATGGCAGACTTAGTTGAGAAGTTCAAAGAGACATATCCAGATGTTGATTTCGATATCACAATCGGTGGTGTATCTGAGGCAGATGCTAAGGACCGTGTACTTGAGGACGTTGAGGCAGCAGCAGACGTATTCGTATTCGCTGATGACCAGGTAAATGACCTTGTAAAGGCTGGAGCACTTCAGAGTGTTGACGCTACATTTACATATGACCCAGCTGAGACAAACTCAGAGGGAACAGTTGCAGCAGCTTCATCTGATGGAAAGTTATATGCTTACCCATTAACAGCTTCTAACGGATACTTCTTATACTACAATTCAGAGTATCTTTCAGAGGAAGATGTAGCTTCTTGGGAGTCTCTTACAGCTAAGGCTGATGAGCTCGGAAAGAAAGTTGGTATGGATTTAGGAAACGCTTGGTACCTTTACGGATTCTTCGCAGGTGCTGGATGTGAGCTTACAATGAATGATGATCAGTCTAACAGCTGTGATTGGAACAACGAGACAGGTGTTAAGGTTGCAGAGTCAGTTATGAACATTGCTTCACAGCCTTCATTCCTTGCACTTGGAGATGCAGATGCTCAGGCACAGCTTCCAGATGGAGACTTAATCGCATACGTTTCAGGAACATGGGATGCTCTTACATTCGAGGAGAACTATGGTGATGGATATGCAGCAGCTAAGCTTCCTACATTTGATGTAGACGGAACAGCTACACAGATGGGTTCTTACGCTGGATACAAGCTTGTTGGTGTTAACGCTTACTCTGAGTACACAGGATGGGCAATGCTCCTCGCTGAGTTCTTAACAAGCCAGGATAGCCAGGAAGCAATCGCAGCAGCTACAGGTGAAGGCCCAGCTAACATCGAGGCAGCTAAGACAATCGAGTCACCAGCACTTGCAGCACTTGCACAGCAGTCAGCATATGCTGATCAGCAGGTAGTTGGTAACGAGTTCTGGTCACCAGCAAACACACTTGGTGCAACTCTTGCAGAGGGAACAGATGATGTTCAGGGCGCTCTTGATGCAGCTGTAGAGGGAATCACAGCTACACCATCAACTGCTGAATAATATTAATTCGTAACGACGAAACAAAATACTTTAGTAGCCCACACGGAATGTGTGGGTTACTAATCTTTTTAAACTTACACTATTGCAAATGTTTTAACTCTGCAAAAGGAGTTCACTATGAAAAAATTATTAGGATCATTAAAGAAATATTTCTGCGACTTTGGAGAGAGCGTCGCAAAGGGTGATATCTGGACTAAGCTATCACTGGTTATTTTTGGACTTGGCTACATGGCTAAAGGACAGGTTATAAAGGGTATTCTTATGACAGCACTCGAAGCTATTATCATATTCTTCGAGATTGCATTAGCAGGACCATATATGGCTAAGCTGGGTACACTTGGTACCGTTCAGCGTGAGGAAGTATTAGATTTAACTACTCTTCAGAAGACAGTTAATGACTATGACAACTCATTATTAATCCTGCTTTATGGGGTTATTGGTGTACTTGTTCTTATTGCATTTATTCTTCTCTGGATAAGCAATGTGAAGGCAGTATACCGTATTCAGAAAATGAAAGAAAACGGAGAGCATATCAATACATTCCCAGAGGATGTTAAGACTCTCTTTAATGGTAAATTTTATATAACATTATTGACATTACCAAGTATAGGTGTTCTTCTTATGAACGTAATTCCTATCATATTCATGGTATGTATTGCGTTTACAAACTATGATCAGAATCATCAGCCACCATCATTCCTGTTTACATGGGTAGGCTGGACTAACTTTAAAAATGTCCTGAATCTTGGTTCAGGCGGTGATTTTGCATACGCATTCGTTAGAATTCTGGCTTGGACACTTATCTGGGCTGTACTTGCAACATTCACTACATTTATCGGCGGTGTATTA
>CAVFAM010000172.1:0-1789 GCA_963620375.1 Bacteroidaceae bacterium | reverse complement strand
CCAGAACACAAAATGCAAGAAAATGTGGAGATCTTTATTCATCGTTACAATTGCTATTCCACAGTTCGTAACACTTCTTCTCATCAGTAAGATGTTTGGAAACTACGGAATTGTGAATACATTCTGTAACAACATTGGACTCACAGACCTCTTCCACAATTTAGGATGGGTAAGCCAGTCACTGGATTATATCCCATTCTTATCAAAGCCAGGCTGGGAGCATGTTACAATCATCCTGGTAAATATCTGGGTTGGTGTTCCATATCAGATGCTTATCGCAACAGGTATTCTTATGAATATTCCTAGCGACCAGATTGAGAGTGCCAGAATTGATGGTGCTAACAAGAGACAGATTTTCTGGAAGATTACAATGCCTTATGTAATGTTCGTTATGGGACCAAGCTTGATTACATCTGTTGTTGGTAATATTAATAACTTTAACGTTATTTATCTTCTTACTAATGGCGCTACAGCTACAAGTAGTAGATTTGCGAATGCAAATGCAAAGGAGACAGACCTTCTTATTACATGGCTGTTTACATTGACAAACGATTATTCGAACTACAAGATGGCGTCCGTAATTGGTATCATAACCTTCGTGGTTTGTGCTGCGATTACGCTGCTTAGCTACACTAGAATGATCAGCGGTGATAAAGAGGAGGAATTCCAATAATGAAGAAAACAATAAATATTATTATCAGACACGTTGTGTTGACATTACTGGCGTTACTTTGGCTTATCCCAATTATTTGGCTTTTTGTTACATCACTTAGTGCTTACAAGGGAGTAAATTACAAGCATTTCTTCCCTACAGAGTGGTCATTAGACAATTACAAGCAGTTGTTCTTCAGACCAGATACAGCAGCGAATTTCCCTGCATGGTTTAAGAACTCATTAATTATTGGTGTATTTACATGTATTATTTCAAGCTTCTTTGTACTTATGGTTTCATACGCATTCAGCTGTATGAGATTTAAGGCAAGAAAGCCACTGATGAGCTTTTCAATTATCCTTGGAATGTTCCCTGGTGTACTTTCTATGATTGCTGTTTACTTCGTATTAAAGATGCTTGGACTTACAGACAGCTTAGTTGGACTTATATTTGTATACTCGGCAGGTTCCGGACTGGGATTCCTGATATGTAAGGGATTCTTTGATACCATTCCTGTTTCACTCAGAGAGGCTGCAAAGCTTGAGGGTGCTTCAGAGTTTACAATTTTCTCAAAAATTGTAATTCCACTGTCAAAGCCAATGATTGTATACACAGTTATCAATTCATTCCTGGCACCATGGATGGATTTCGTAATGGCAAGACTTATGATTAAATCTAAGGATTCTGCCGACTGGACAGTTGCGATTGGACTTTTCAATCTGTTACAGAGAACACTTATCGGAGATTACTTCTCAGTATTCTGTGCAGGTGGTATTATCGTAGCTATTCCAATTTCAATACTTTTCATAATCATGCAGAAGTTCTATGTAGAAGGAATTACTGGTGGTGCTGTAAAAGGTTAAAAGTTATCATTGTGGGCTCACTTCTATTAAGGAGTGGGTCCTTTTTTACTTTATTGTGTGGCTATGGCGTGGCTTCTTTGGAGGTTGTGGGGGTATGCTGTGCAAGCCTTGTCTGCTTTGGGTTCCGGGTTACGGATATAACGTTTTCTAAATGTTCTGATGGAGACTTTGGAGGGGGACGCAAGCGCAAAAGACGAACCGTCCATGGTTCGGCTTTTGCTCTCGGCAACGTCCTGTTGCCGAGTTGCTGGGAAACGTACAGAACATTAAGAAA
>CAVFAM010000171.1:0-3714 GCA_963620375.1 Bacteroidaceae bacterium | reverse complement strand
CTATATGAACAATATGAGAGCTATGATGCAGGAGCAGGTTTTTGCCAGTGATGTTGTCATTTTCAACAGAACAGATGATGACACAGACAGGGGACACCTGAGAAGAACTGTAAAAAACATCAACAGAAAAGCCCAGATTGTCTATGAGAGAAAAGATGGTACAATTGATGACAGGCCAGAGGAGCTTCCATTTGACATCAATGCAGATGTGATTGAGCTTTCCGATGCTGACTATGCTATCTGGTATATGGATGCAATGGAAAATTACAAGAAGTATGATGGCAAAAAGATTAAGTTCCGTGCTCTTGTATACAATCCAGACAAGCTCAAAAAGGGTATTATGGTTCCGGGCAGATTTGCCATGACCTGCTGTATAGAGGATGTGCAGTTTATAGGCTTTAAGTGCAAGTATGATGATGAGGCATCTATTCCACATAAGTCATGGATTGACATTACAGCCCAGGTAAAGGTTGAGTTTGCAAGAGAGTATAAGGGCAAGGGACCTGTACTTTATCCTATATCAATCGAGAAGGCAGAGAAGCCAGAGGATGAGCTGGTATACTTTTCATAAATTATTGTTATAGAATATCGCATATGAGATATTGATAAATTATATCAATTCATTTACAATAAAGAGGCGTGGAAACGTCTCTTTATTTTTTATGGTGTTAAATTACTTAACATAAGTCAGACAAAATATTAATAATATAAAGAATAATTAATAAGAGAAGTGAAACAAAAGGGATTAGAAAACACTAGGAGGAAGCAATATGTATCCAATCGTGCGTAGAGAGCAGCTGGCAGATAACATTATCTTAATGGATATCAAAGCACCAAGAGTTGCCAAGGAATGTCTGCCAGGACAGTTTATTATTGCAAAAACAGATGAGGTAGGGGAGAGAATTCCACTTACAATCTGTGATTATGACAGAGAAAAGGAAACAGTTACAATTGTTGTACAGACAATCGGAGCTGGTACAGAGCGTATGATGGCACTCAAAGAGGGAGATGCCTTAGAGGATTTCGTAGGACCACTTGGACGTCCATCAGAGCTTTGCGAAGAGAAAAATCTCGAAGAGACAAAGAAGAAAAAAATCGTATTTATCGCCGGAGGACTTGGAACAGCACCTGTATATCCACAGGTTAAATGGCTTCATGAGCACGGCGTAGACTGTGATGTAATCATGGGCTTCAGAAACAAGGACATCCTTTTCTACGAGGATGAGATGAAGGCTGTTGCCACAAATGTATATGTATGTACAGATGATGGCTCATACGCATTCCACGGAAATGGAAGCCAGTGCCTTGAGTCGCTTGTAAACGAGGGAAGAGTATATGATCAGTGTGTTGCAATCGGACCAATGATTATGATGAAATTTACATGTCTTCTCACAAAGAAGCTTGGTATTCCAACAATCGTTTCAATGAACCCTATCATGGTTGATGGAACTGGTATGTGTGGAGCCTGCCGTCTCGTTGTTGGAGACCAGGTTAAGTTTGCCTGCGTAGATGGACCAGAGTTTGACGGACATCTTGTAGATTTTGACCAGGCTATGAAGAGACAACAGCAGTACAAGACAGAAGAAGGTCGTGCAAAACTTGCATATGAAGAAGGCGCTACTCATCACGGTGGCTGCGGACATTGCGGAGGTGACAAATAATGGCACAGGATGTATTAGTTAGAGTACCTGTTCGTGAGCAGGAGCCAAAGGTTCGTGCAACAAATTTTGAAGAGGTCTGTTATGGATATAATGAGGAGGAAGCTGTTTCAGAGGCAACACGATGCCTTAACTGTAAGAACGCACAGTGTGTAAAGGGCTGTCCTGTATCAATCAATATTCCTGCATTTATCGAGCAGGTTAAAAATGAAAATTATGAGGCTGCTTACCAGATTATCTCTGAGTCATCAGCACTTCCAGCAGTCTGCGGACGTGTCTGCCCCCAGGAGAGCCAGTGTGAGGGAAAATGTATCAGAGGCTTCAAGGGAGATCCACTTTCTATTGGTAAGCTTGAGAGATTCGTTGCTGACTGGGCAAGAGAGAATGGAATAAAGCCAAATGGTGCCGCTGAGAAAAATGGTAAAAAGGTTGCTGTAATCGGTTCTGGCCCTGCTGGACTTACATGTGCAGGAGACCTTGCAAAGCTTGGTTATGATGTGACTATTTTTGAGGCACTTCATGCCGCTGGTGGAGTATTAAGCTATGGTATTCCAGAGTTCAGACTTCCAAAGGATAAGGTAGTTAAGGCTGAGGTTGAAAACGTTAAGTCTCTCGGTGTAAAGATTGAGACAAACGTAGTAATCGGAAAATCTGTAAAGATTGATGAGCTTATGGAGGAGGAAGGCTTTGATGCTGTATTTATCGGCTCAGGAGCTGGACTTCCAAGATTTATGAATATTCCTGGAGAACAGGCTAATGGCGTATTCTCTGCGAATGAGTTCCTCACAAGAAACAACCTCATGAAGGCTTTCAAGGAAGGCTATGAGACACCTATTTCAAGAGGTAAGAAGGTTGTAGTTGTCGGTGGTGGAAACGTAGCCATGGATGCTGCAAGAACTGCTTTAAGACTTGGTGCTGAGACACATATTGTATACCGTCGTGGTGAGGAAGAGCTTCCTGCCCGTAAGGAAGAGGTACATCATGCAAAGGAAGAGGGAATCATCTTTGATTTACTTCAGAACCCAACAGAGATTCTTGTGGATGAGAATGGATGGGTTAAGGGCATTAAGCTTGTCAAGATGGAGCTTGGTGAGCCGGATGAGTCTGGACGTAGAAGTCCTGTAGAGATTCCAGGTTCTGAGTATGAGGTGGAGTGTGACACAGTAATCATGTCACTTGGTACATCTCCAAACCCACTTATCTCTTCTACAACAGAGGGACTTGAGACAAACAGAAGAAAATGTATCGTAGCCCAGGAAGACACTGGTGCAACCTCTAAAGAGGGTGTATATGCCGGTGGAGATGCTGTTACAGGAGCTGCTACAGTTATCCTCGCTATGGGGGCTGGTAAGGCTGCTGCAAAGGGAATTCACGAGTTCCTTTCAAAACAGTAAATTAAATTTGCTAATCAGGACATAATAACCTAAGACTTTGTGATAGAGGTGTGGCTGTTATGTCTGATAATGAAAAAACATATTGTGAATATGGTCTTTCCGATGCAGAGGTGGAGGAAAGAATCGCTGCTCATGCAGTTAATTACAAGGTTGAATCATCGACACAGAGTATTTCAGATATTGTGAAATCAAATGTGCTGACGTATTTCAACCTTGTTTTTCTTATACTGGCTGTTCTGCTGGGAATGGTCAGGGCGTGGAGTGACATGCTTTTTATCCCGGTGATAATAGCAAATACATGTATAGGAATCGTCCAGGAAATCCATTCAAAAAAGGTACTTGATAAGCTGTCTATTGTAAATGCTCCAAAGATTAAGACTCTCAGGAATGGAAAAATACAGGTGCTGTCATCGGAGGAACTTGTCAGGGATGATATCTGTATTTTTGAAGCTGGTAACCAGATACCAGCTGATGCTCTGGTGCTTGATGGAAATGCCAGCCTGAACGAAGCCCTTGTAACTGGGGAAGCGGACGAGGTGCCAAAGACAGCTGGGGATGAGCTGCTGTCAGGCAGCTATCTGGTATCAGGCAGAGTCAGGGCGAAGCTTCAAAAGGTGGGAGAGGAAGCCTTTGCGTCGCAACTTACCATAGAAGCCACCAGA
>CAVFAM010000170.1:4727-7523 GCA_963620375.1 Bacteroidaceae bacterium | reverse complement strand
GAGTATTGGAGTGAACAGGATATATTAAAATTAATAGAATAATGTAAGACATTTTCGCAGAGGAAAATTTAGTTAACAAAAACACCCCACAAAAGGATTAGCAAGGCTAATTAGCCACCAATTCCTTTTGTGGGGTATTTTTTATGTTCGCAAAAAACGCATTATAGTCAACCTGAAAAATCTCTGCCAAAGCCACCAGCTCTGAGACACGAATATTATATGTGCCACATTCGATTTGTGAATAGCTGCTTCTGGAAATCTCAATGCCCTGTAGCTGCATGCGGGCAACAACCTGCTCCTGGGTGAGATGCGCCTGCCTGCGCAGAACCCGGATGTTGCTTCCGAGTGAAATATCTTGTCTGATTTTCTGTGCCATGAGTCTAACTCCAATATACTGATTTGCAATATATTCATTGCATTTATGTTGATTCTAGTTTGTTTTAGATATATAATTGCAATGTATAGATTGCAAAACTAAATTAACTGCAATTAATTACAGGGAATTATATGCAGTGACAAGTCAAAATAAACATGGTAAAGGAGATAGATTATGGCAGATATTAATTTGACAGCTCTTGGAATGAGCGGCTCGGGAAAGACATGCTTTTTAGTAGCGATGTATTATGCAATGAGTGCGGGAGTAAATGGATATACATTGTCTATGGCAGATGCGGAAGAAGATTATGATCTGCGTGCAAAATGGAAAAACATGAGTGAATTGACAGGGGAGATGAGATTTCCGCAGGGAACAGATAAGAATGGCGATTATCTCTTTGATTTGGAATATGCTTATCAGACAATCAAGTCATTTCACTGGATGGACTGCAGAGGAGGCTGAATTGAAAACCATGGAATAGATGACCCGAGTCAGTATGAGGAGCTGATTCAGCGAATAAACGATTCTACATGCCTGTTTATTTTTGTAGATGGCGAAAAAATGGTTGGAGATGATAAGGACAAGGTAATAGTAAATGTGCGAGATAATTGCAGTAGTAACATAAATAATTTGATTTCTGTTTACAGAAAAACGAATAAACGTTTACCACAGATAGCAATAATCATCACAAAATATGATAAATGCAGAAATTGGGGAAAAGACGATATTTGGGATATAGTCACAAAGGCATTTTCACCTCTATTCACTGCGGATGAGAGCAAAAATCAAGTGACTATTATACCTGTTTCCATCGGAGAAAATATAGACGATAAAGAATATTCGGGAGCTTTAAAACCTATCAATATTGAAAAACCATTATTCTATGCAATTTTTAATGTGCTGAAAAAAGATTTGAGAAGGGTAAAAAAGGAGCAGGAAGAGCTTGTACGTTTAAAAACATTAGCGGAAAAGAAATTGGAGGATAAGGAAGAGCAATTAAAAGAGCAAAACAAAAAGATACACATTGCTCAAAATTTAATTAACCCCAAGAAAAGAGCTGCGTTAGAAGCTGAAATCGAGAATACTAAAAAAGAGCTTACTGATTTGAAAACTAAATTGGAAAATATCAATGAAGACGTGGCAAAGCATAAGAGATATGTGAGGAAAATACGAAGTGAATTGCTAGACTTACCTGTGTATATACATGGGCAAAAATATGAAATAGTAGAAGGTGAGGAGTTAGATGAGTGAGATAAAAGCATCTGCGTTGATTTACTGCAGGACTTATTGCTGTGATTATGATACAGGTTTTTTGCTTAAACCAGATGATTTTAGTGATGTGGATGTGAACTGGGCTAAGGAATACATATTGTCTGCAACATCATATTGCGATAATTTTAATGGAATCCGTCAGGTCATTTTCGGAAATCAAAAGTATCTGATATTCGGTATTGTAGGAGTGTTGGATAATCTGTTTGAAAAGTATGAGCCAGACAAGCAGGAGCTTAAGCAATATGCTACGGATAAGAATGGAAGAAATATAAAATGCTTTATCGGATACGTCTGCCATATGCAGGATAAGGAAAATGGTCAGAAGCCAGTCGTAGATGTCAGAAGCCTGATAAATATTTTTGAAGAGCATATTGCAAAGGACGAGGTATGGAAAAATAACAGCAGACTCAGGCTGACAGCTGCCTATGAATACAGCCTGGCAGTGGAAAAATTGACAAGCTGTCAGAAGCTTGGAGAACGGGAGCATGTGACAGGAGCGAGTGAAGACCAAAGCTTATTTGAAGCAATACTGGGGCAGATATCAGTAACCGATTATCGTAGGTTAAGCTTATGCACAAATTTGTATAACGTAAAGATGATGCAGGACGAAAGGTTTTCATATGTATCGGCTGAGGCATCCACTATAGAAAGATATAAAAAAAAACTAAGTGAGGCGGATGCGCCAGAGGAGTATCAGGAGATAGTCAGCGCAGACGAGACCTGCAAATGTGAAGTCATAAGCGAAGAGACAGAGACAAAGGGAAAGACAGGAATTATAGTTCTTGTAGTCACAATTATAGCAGCGATTATCATAGTGCTTTTAATACTGTTTTGATTTTGTAATATAAACTAATCAGGAGAAATGAGAATGGGAGATTTGTTTGAAAAATTTGGTGCTAATGCAGAGGTGAGCAATAGGAACCAGACAATAAATGAGCTGGCTAAATGTGAAAAAGCATATGGAGAGCTTATAAGAGAGTATAAGGATGAGTTTGATTATGTGCAGAACAGCCTCAAGGAATTAAGGGAAGAAGAGCGAAAATTTTATAAAGAGGATTTACCTGAGATTATTGATGTCCTGAAAGCAGATGATGTAAGGGAAGATGCACGTCAAGTCTGGGTGGATGAGCTGAAGAAAAATATGGAGA
>CAVFAM010000170.1:0-4717 GCA_963620375.1 Bacteroidaceae bacterium | reverse complement strand
GTTAAATTCCCTGGCGATTAAACAGATGAAGGAGTTTAGGCAGGAAGCTGAAAAAATTATCAAAGAGGGAATTTGAAAATGGAAACACCAGAAAAAAAGGCAATTAAAGTTTCTTTGCGTGTTTATAGGGAATTACGTGAGAAATTGGTGAAAGACACAATTAATAAAAATACGGATTTGTATTCTGGCTTACATAATAAAGAAGAAATCAGACCGACATATATTGGCATCTATGAAACCAGATGGATAACAGAACATCTTGAATACTTTAAGGAGCTTGTGGAGAAAAAGGATTTGAGGGACAGGGTTTGTAAAGAATTGTTTGCCGAAACGTATTCTCAGTTTTTAAAAGAGAATGGTCATGTATATTGTGGAATGGATTTGACTATTGATATGCTGAAAAAATATCAGGGCATATTAGAGGAGATAATAGCTTCTTCTATATCATGGGAGCAGGGCTATGAGGAAATGTGCCTGCTTAATATAAAATTTGATGAAAAATACCGAATGATGAAGGAGGATAAGATAATATGAGCAATATTAAAGAGATAGCTAATATTTTACAGACTGGAATGGACATGGTGGGAGGTCTTGTAAAGGAAAAGTCACAGATAAAAATTGAACGGGCAAAATATGATATGGAAATGCAGAAAAAGAAGACTGAGTTTGGCTTGACAGCAGGCAAAAACGCAGTTGAGGCTGGTAAAGAAATAATTGTAAATACAGTAGAGGTAATGGTTGATAATCAGACTAAAAAGACAGATGCAATGGTGAAAAAGTCTGAAACAGATAATAGAATAAGGGAAGCTGTGGCAGAGACAGATAATGAGATAAAGCGCAATAAGGCAGATGAGGAACTGAATGAGCAAAGAATCAGATTTGAGAACGAAATGGAGGAATTAGCTAAGGATAGGGACCTGCAGCGAAGAAAAAATGTTTTAGAAGCCATTCAGAAGTATCAGATAGAAGTGACCAAAACAGTAAATGAAAGTATGATGCTTATGGCAATCATGCCCATAGATGTGAAAGAAAAAGTAGAGAATATGTTCAGGGAAGAAAGGGAAAGATATTTTAAACTACAAAGCGAATGGGCAGATGATGCAGAAGAAAAAATTGAGAGAATTGAAAAATCTTTTGCTAATAATGAGAGAATGAAAAACAGATTACAGGATTCAATATGGAATGAAGCAGAGAGAATGATACAGATGGCTACCAAGACCGTAGAGCGAATGGAAGAGGATGTAAAAAGAATAAATGATAATGCCATCAGATTATCAGAGGAAGAAGAAAAAAAGGTTGAAATTCTGGGAATGGCAATGCTGAATGGCAACAAGCAGTATCTCATTCAAACGGATAAATCAGAATAAATATTAGTAGCAGAGGTGAGTTGCTTATGGAGATAAATGGAATTAGGGCAGAGGACAGCTGGATGAAAGGGCGCTGTCCCTTTTGCTCAGAGAAAATAGGGCTTGTGGCAGGCATGAAGCGCAAGATAAAGAAGGTCTGCTACTGCCCTAAATGTCACAAAAGGATTGATGAACGCCATATAGTATACAAGCGGCTATTCTAAAAGATACATTAGAATAGCCGCTTGTTCTATTTAGTGTATTTTTGCCCATAAATGTGCTAAAATTAAACCAAACCAATTTCGACAAAGTACATTCATCATAATGAACAACGTCGAAATTGACGGGGAAAATCACAATCGTGCTTCACACAAAGGAAGGTACTATCGGGATGAAAAAACTAGCAATCATTTCAGACGCATGGAAGCGCTGCGTCAACTATGTATGGGTACACGGCTGCCAGAAGTATATAAAAGAGCATAATCTTGACGTGGAGGTTGACGTATTCCACAGCTTTGGCAACCTGACAAAGGATGAGTCCATCAATGTCGGTGAGTATAACATCATCAATCTGCCAGATTTGAAAAAATATGATGGCATAGTGCTTGAAATCACCAATATAGAGATGGAGGATCAGTACAACAAAATTGTTGATAAGATACTTGAGTCCGGGACTCCGGCAGTGTCTCTCCTTATCAAGATTCCGGGCATGTACAGATGCGGTATAGACAATTACACCTCAATGAGCCAGATAGTTGAGCACTTAATCACAGAGCACGGGTGTAAAACTCTGAATTTCGTGGGAGGTCCAGTGGAAAACACCGAGAATATTTCCAGGCGCCACGCCTATATGGATGTGCTGGAGAAGCACGGCATTGCAGTGGAGCCGGAGCGGATTTATGAGGGGGATTATGAGGTTGAAACCGGCATGAAAGCCTTTGGATATTTCAGGGACAAAAATCTTCTGGCGGATGCCTTTGTGTGTGCAAATGAGAATATTGCTGTCGGCTTGTGCAATGAGGCTATGGAAGCGGGATATCGTGTACCAGAGGATTTTAAAATCACAGGCTTTGATGATTTTGACAAGGCTTCATATTTTGAGCCACGGATTACTACTGTGAGCTACAGCAGGGATGATATAGCCTATGAGGCAATGCATCTGCTTGACAATATATGGCAGGGCAGGGAGGTTCCTGAGATTGTTTACTCAAGGGCAAAGCTTATATTTCAGGAGAGTTGTGGCTGCAGAAATGATAATCACAAGAGGCGGAGCGACTATATCAAGGACAAGATTTTTGCAGATGTGAGATACAAGGACTTGTACAATGAGTCTATGGATATGAACAGAAGTCTCATAGGATGTGACACTTATGAGCAGATGGGCGGGTATCTTGCCAGATGCTTACAGGGGCTTAAATGCAACGAGATGTATCTGGTCATGAACCATGACATTGTGAAATCCCAGACAATCGATGACATAGAGGACATTCACGAGGAGAAAATCACAGAGGGATACCCGGATGAGATGGATGTGGTTTTCGCCTGCAAAAATGGTGATATAAAGTGCGATATTCCTATAGCTGAGGGAGAGCTTCTGCCTGACCTCTGGGAGCGTGGAACGGGAGACACAAGGCTGTTTGTGCCCCTGCATCTGAGGGGGCGTGAGGTAGGATATTATGTCCTGATCAACTGTGATTACATGATGGAAAATCAGTTTGTATTTGAGACTCTTAATTCTTTTTCAAAGGCGCTTGAGTATCTATACAATCGGATTGTCCTGCAAAGAACCAACCACAAGCTGTCACTTTTGTATATTCAGGATGCCCTGACAGGGCTTTACAACCGCACTGCCTACAACCAGCTGTTTGTACCCCTGTATGACAAGTGCATGGCTGCAAATGAACCACTTGCCATTGTCTTTTTTGATGCAGACCATCTGAAATATGTCAATGACCAGTTCGGTCATGATATGGGAAATGAAGTTATCACAGGCGTTGCAAATGGCATCAGGCAGAGCTTTCCGTCAAGGGCTGTGGCTATGCGCTATGGTGGCGATGAGTTTGTGGTGCTTGTGCCAGAGTGCTCAGAGGCAGAGGCTGATGAGATAGTCAGGAAATTCCATGAGAATCTGGAAGCTGCTACAGCTTCAAAGAACCTGCCTTTTGCAATCGAGGCAAGCGTGGGCTATGTGATTGCCAGGGATTCTGCCAAGGGAATTGACGAGTACATAAATGATGCAGATGATAAAATGTATCAGGAAAAAAAGAAACGGAAGGCACAGAGAACCTCTTAAATGCCTTGTTTATAGGTAAAAAAAGTGCAAAAAAATCTTAAAATTGCTTATAAAATATAGACATATAGGAAAAAGGTGCTAAAATAAAAAATGCAAAATTGAGGACGGAGGATAAAGAATGAAAAAGAAATCATCAATTATTACAAAACTGATTGTTCCGGTTGCCATTCTTGGATGTATCGCTATTGCAGCAGCAGGCGAGGGCTTATATTCCATGACAGCCATACAGGACGAGAGTGCCCAGATTTCAGGAAATGGTGTCAGAGCAACGATTTGCATGGATGAGATTAATCTGGCATTTGCCAATACCCAGAAGCTTACACTTGCCCTTTGCGCAGAGCCAAGCAAAGACCTGTATGAGTATGTTGCTTCACAGCTGACAGAGTATCAGTCAGATGTGGCTTCTTATGAGGAAGAGCTTCTTGCAATGGATGATTATTTCACAGCTGATGATATTCAGCTGATGAACGATACTTTTGCCCTTATTACAGAGGCGCAGGGTACAACAGTAGAGCTTATGCAGACTGCTATGGGTGGTGACTCAGCGGCGGCTGTTTCAAAGGCTAATGACGTTATGCAGGGGTGGTCTACAAGTATTGGAGACAACATGGATGCACTTATCAGCAGAAATGATGAGCTGGTGAAGGAGAATATTCAGGACCAGGATGATTTATACAATCGTAATCTTGCGATTTCCATGGTATTTATCGCAATTGCAGTTGTTGCATTTGGTGGTGTTATTGTAGTAGTTGTCAAGACAGTTGTTAAGCCGCTTCAGAAGCAGACTAAGGAGCTTAGTGCTATTATCGACGAGATTGAGGCTGGACACGGAGATTTGACAAGACGTGTTACTGTCAAGTCAAATGATGAGATTGGCAAGTCAGGACAGGGTATCAACCACTTTATAGAGACTCTGCAGAATATCATGTCAAAGATTATTACAAACTCTAATGTGCTCGATGGAGTTGTCGGAAATGTAGCAAGCAGTGTTGCTTCTTCAAGTGACAGTGCAAATGATATTTCAGCAATCATGCAGGAGCTTTCTGCTACTATGGAGGAGGTATCAGCTACCACAAAT
>CAVFAM010000169.1:5446-8662 GCA_963620375.1 Bacteroidaceae bacterium | reverse complement strand
CTTATTTACGTCATATTCCTTTGCTGAGCTCACAGATGGAAGAGTTATCTCAAAGTTCCAGTCTCCCTCCACACCATCAGTAAATTCCGTTTTATACAGGGTACCCAGATTTTTAAAATCAACCTTTACAGTTTTTCCAAGCATTGTATCCCCAGCTTCTGCAATATGTGCCTGAATAAAATACTCCAGATTGCCGTTTTCATCATAATAGTGGCTCACTATATCGCCACTGTCTGTAAATTGAAGCTCTGAGCCGTCCTCATAGACCGGCGCCCCCTCTTCATTGCTGACAATTCCATCATACATGCCGCCATACATATTAATTTCCATGCCATCTGCTGTGATGTTTACGTCCTCAAAACCAGGCTCCTCTCCCTCAGCGGCATCATAGCCCGAGATTGTAAATGACAGATAAGCAAACTGGGCGTCCACAATTACTGTGTCTGGTGCTATGGTCACTCCCTTGTTTGTGACCTTCAAAGCCTCATAATCCTCCTTTTCAGGGTAAACTACTGCCACTCCGTCATCTGTCAGCTTCTGCTGCTCTGTGTCATCAGCCTGTATGTTTCCGCTCATTCCTCTGCCCCAATTGTGATGAATTGCTGCAACTGCGCTTACACCTCCAACTGCCAGCACGCATACTGCTGCGGCTGCTGCCACCTGTGATTTCATTCTTCTTGCGTTCTTTTTCTTCTGATTATTAGCTGCCATATTCTCTGTCTCCTCCTGCCTTATCATTTCAAGGGCATGATTAGCTTTATTTAATACGACTTCCGACAGTTCTATATCTTCCTGCAATATTTTCTTTTCGTCCATCATCTTAAATCTCCTTTCCATAGTATCTGGCGAGTTGTTTTCTGCCCCTTGACAGGTAGGTTTTTACCGTATTCTGTGGCAGTGACATCATCTGTGCTATTTCCCTTATCTTATATTCCTGTCCGTAATACAATTCCATTGGCAAGCGGTATTTTTCGCTTATTGAATTAAGCGCTTCCTTGAACTCGATATTGTGTTCATCACATTTTGACGGCTCCTCATAGCTGTTCAAATCCACGATAACAGCCCTCTCCCTCAATATGTCGTAACAATGGTTTATCAAAATCCTTGTCATCCAGGTTTTAAAATATTGTGTTTTAACCAGAGTGTCTATTTTCTCCCAACAGGATAAAATCGTATCCTGTATCGCATCCGCTGCATCCTCTTCTTTCTTCAAAATTGATATTGCAGTGCGGTACATATCCTTTAGGTACAAATTAATCAACTCACTAAATGCGTCCTTATCATGCCTTTGAGCTTTTTGGACTAAAAGCCTTGTTTCTATTTTGGTGTTCATCTTTTCTCCTGCGCGCATCTTAATTATTTAGTTGTATTATACAATTAATTTAATCTTGTTTTAAGTTTCATATATAACAAAATCAGACGTCTTTCATTTTGTTTTACATACATTAGACGGGTGGGGGAGGGATTTGGTTTCAAAATATATAAAAATTGCAGTTGAAGTTCGTCTGGTATTCTTGAGTGTACAGAAAAGGAGCTGCGAATGTATCATCTATTCGCAGCTCCCTGTTTTTTTGCTAACAATATTTTTTTGCTAATTTCATATTCTTGTCAACCCTATATTCCTGCTGACTACATACCTCTGCCAACTGTATATTCTTACAGACAATAGTTTTGTGACATATCATCTGCATTATGTATTGTTGTCTGGCATAAGTTTCACCTGATAACAAGCTGCCAGTTCATCTATACATTATACATTATACATTTACACCACCAAATCCACATGATTAAGTGTGCCAACTGCCCCAGTGCTCTCCTTCAGATATATACCAGTCTTCTTAATCTCGGCATTCAGCTTGTTTTCATCATCCTTAAGACTGAACTGTGTATCCGCATTTCTGAGGTAGATTGCTCCCACATCTGCGTCCTTCAAATCAATCAGGCGGTCATTTCCATTCTCGTCCTTTGTCCAGATTTTAAGCTGTGAATATATGCTGTCATTCTCGTCAATCCAGCCATTTCCGTCCTCATCATATTCAGCTAAATCCTTAAATCCATCTCCGCTCTTTGTTCCAAAAAGCTCAGAACCATCATTGATTTTGCCATCACCATTCTTATCCAAAGCAAGGAAGCCAGAACCCTTTCCCGCAAAGGAAATCTCCTCCTCCTTACCATCTGAATCCAAATCAAAGAAAAATTTCTGGTCACTTACTGAGCCTATGTTGGTATCAAGATTTATCATAAGCGGGTCTGTCTTGATGTACTCCTGCACCTCAAGCATATCGCATTTCTCCATATAGGCTCTGGACATAGATACCTCAACATTAAAATCAATGCTTCTGCCATCCGCAGTCTTTACTATACCGGTTGACGCAAAGGTTGTACTCTCGGTCTCTGTCCTGAATCCACTGCTTGCAGTAATTCTCTGCCATGTTGTACCCACGCCAGTTGTACCAGCTTCAAGCCTGGCACTCGCTGCACTTGAGCTGACTTGGCCCTTGCCGCTTGTATCAGTCTTTGCCCCACCAACTGAAAGTGAACCAAAGCTGATTGAAGCCGATGCTCCTGCTCCAAATGCTATACTCTCCATATTCTTGTACTGGGCAGAACGCAAATCAAGCACACCGCCATTTAGGCTTGATGACATCATATCCTTATCTGTCAGCTTCTTTCCACGCAAAATCTCAAGCATTTTCTTGAGCATCTTGATTTCCATATCTTCATCCTGTGGAACTGCATAATTGTTACCCTTATTATTGGTACGGATATGCTCTGCCATTTTTTCAAGTGCCCGCTGGTCGCTCTCCTGCTGACGCTTTTTCGCCTCTTCCTTCTGCTGGGTCTGGTAGTCTGCCATTGCCTCCTTGACGCTTTTACCCTCTGCTTCCTTAGATATTGTGAGGATAGCTCCAACTGCATTTTTTGATTTAGCCACCTCCATGGTCATAGACTCCTTATAGGTATAAGAATTCTCCTCATGTGCTGACCCCATAACAATAGAACTGCTTTGAATTTTCATATAGGACTCCTTTCCATATGAACCGATAATTCCGTTTGTCGGTAAACAATGTGTTGCCTAATTTCTATATCGGCAGGTGTAGGGGAAATTATAAGGCTTAAAGCAAACTGCGCTCTATTAATTCCATATGCCCCATATCATATCCACAATCCAATGTCATTTCTTTCCACACAGGAGCCCCATCCTCATACTTATAC
>CAVFAM010000169.1:0-5436 GCA_963620375.1 Bacteroidaceae bacterium | reverse complement strand
AAAATTGGATATCTCACTGATATTCTTCGTTTCCACAAGATACTCAACTATCTTTTTAACGGATTTCTTATCAAGAAAGCATCCTATACCAGACAGCAATGATACACTATCTGATTCAATCGCCTTATCAACAACCATGTCCAAAGCCTCCTTAGACAGGAAAGGTGCCAGGGCATCAATCCCCTCCAAATCATCAGTGCTGACTCTTTCTACGGTATCATTCAAGGCTTCTTCCGGCATAAATGGAGCAAGAGCTACCAGTTTCCTGATACTAGGCGAATTGATTTTTTCACAAGCATTTGCCATGGTATCATCAGATAGGAATGGTGCCAGAGCTACTAACTGGTCAGCATCCACCTCGTCCATATCACTTAGGATTTCATCTATCATTTCATCATCAAGATAAGCTGCCAAATGAACAAGGACTTCCATATTTATCGCCTCATTGTCCATTAGCTTTTCTGTTTCCTCACGAAGCTCTGCTGGTGGCATCATTGGCGCAAGGGCTATCAATTCTTTTGAAGTAAGCGGTTCAGGCGTTTTATCTACTACTTTTTTTATCGCCTGCGCACTGCTGCCGTCTCCAAGGATTTCGGTAATATCAATATCTAATGCTTTAGATATGTCCGGAAGCTTGGCAATGTCCGGCATTGAATTGCCCCGTTCCCAATTTGAAACAGCCTGATAGCTCACTCCAACTATATCTGCTAATTCTAACTGAGTCATGTTTTTATCTGTTCTTGCATTTTTGATACATTTTCCTACTCTATTCATATCTATCATGGAAATCTCTCCTTTTTCTGTTATGGATTATTTTAGTTTGATACCGGCCAGCACCTTTAACTGATTTCATGATACATCTATATGAATAGAATGTATATCAATTAGTGCTTGAGTCCGCCAAAATAACTCAAGCACTGATTGCAGTTATTTCCACAAAACCGTCTCCATTTGTGTTAAATCAAACTGCGTTCTATTAATTCCATATGCCCTGTATCATATCCACAGTCCAGTGTCATTTCTTTCCACACAGGAGCCCCATCCTCATACTTATACACATAAGAAAAAACAAAGTTTCCATCCGCATCAGTTTCCAGTGTAGGCTCATCTGACGCTGCCCCGGAATAATACCAAGGCAGATATTCAAAGTTCCAGTTATCCGTATCCCCTATCCGGTCGTTCAAAAGCATTCCACAGTTTCCATATTTTCTGCTTACAATTCCATATATCTGATACCTTCCGGAATCGTCGGCTGCAAGTTTTATTATTGCATCCTGGTCAAAATCAACTGTATTAATCCACGAATACGCATTATCAAGACCGACTGTATTAATCACACGCACCATTTCATCATACAGTTCTTCTTCTGAGACATTCGTCACTTCTTCTTTTTGTATTTCCCCATTATGTACTTTCAATTCAATCATGTTCCAAAAGCTCATTCCATCTTCTGTCTCAAAAGCATAATAGCTTCCATCGACATAGAAATTATTGCATCCATCCATTGCTGGATAAATAAGACCTGCACTTCCGTCCTCTCTATACAAGTAAAGCGGAATACTTACCGGACAGCCGACACCCTTAATTTCTTTTGCCCCGGAAAACATAGCTTCAAGCTTTTTCAAGATATCCTGATTATCAATTTTATAAACATCACCATTTTCCAGTATGACTGCTGCTTCACTTAAAGACTGTATATCACTTGGTTTGAATTCTATAGCATCGGTCACATTTTCCTCAATCATATTTTCAGCTTCCGTGCCCTCTACGAGACTGTCTGTTTCTGGCGTTTGCTTTATGCCCTTTTCACTATTGGGATTGGTCAAAAATAATGCCGCCACTATTATTACAATGACAATACCAAATAATATTATCGCAAAAGTAGGTTTCTTATAGTTCAATATCGACTTTATCCTCTGCCTTACCCCAACTTCTCCAAATCCCAAAGGGCTGACTACTATTCTCTTTTGCGGAAAACTGCAATTAAGCAGTGCCTGTGAGTATCCTGCTTTTCCTTCTTTGTCCAATTCCCGAATCACCTTTTCATCGCATGCCATTTCGATATCCCTGCACAAAAGTATGTATGCAGCCCAGCATAATGGGTTAAACCAATATATTGCAAGAAGCACATAACCAAAAGGCTTCCACAAATTGTCATGTCTTTCCAAGTGCGCTTTCTCGTGCAGAAGAACATAGTCCAAAGTCTCACCCTCATAACTGGAAGGAAGATAGATTATCGGTTTTAGGACACCCAATATAAAAGGAGATTTCACTTCATCACAGGCTCTGATACCGTCTCCTATCTCAACAAAAACTCTCGTCAATCTCTTCAATCTAAAATAACTAAATATTGCATAGCAAAGCATCACAATAATGCCTAACACCCACAAATAAGATAAACCGGTTATCAAAATCTGCATTGGATTTACACTTGCAGACACAACAGTCGGGAGATTTTTCTCCACCACCGGATTAGTAATCTGAACTGGATGTCTTTCTATTTCAATGCTCTGCGGTATCGGCTCACTGCTTGGTATCAAGCTAAACACACTCTCGATTGAATATGGGCACACCAGCCTGACTGCCACCAAAATCCAAAGCGCACACTGAATCCATTTGGGTACTTTCTTCATAATTGGTCTGATTAAGATAATTGCGAGAATAAGCCAGCTTGCCGTTATGCTCAAATTCAGTATTTTAAGAAAAAGCGCACTCATTTTCAGCCCTCCTCTCGAAAGGTATCAATCATCTTTTGGATTTCGTCCGCTTCCCTTGCTGTCAAAGTTTTTCTTGATATAAAAGCTGCAACAAAGGCTGGGAGCGAGCCCTCGTAAGACTCTTCAATTATCTGTTCGCTCTTTGCTGAGTAAAACTCTTCTTTTGAAATTAGAGAAGAAACAACCCCATTTTCGTTTTTCAAAAATCCTTTTTCGCACAATTTACGCAGCACGGTATAGGTGGTTGCTTTTTTCCAATTTAATTCTTTCTCACATATTTTTACCAGCTCTCCTGAACCGAGTGGTTCGTTTGCCCACACAATATCAGCAAATCTTTCTTGAATTGCGCCAAGTTCTAATTCCATGCTTTTGTCCTCCCGGTTGGTTTATTTAGATAAACCTTTTCTTGAGTTTATCGCAGTAAACCAGTTTTGTCAAGAGCCATAACTTGAGAGATATTGTTTAGCCGTAAGTGTATAAATCTCATTCACATACTCGTAATTATCCCATTTTCTAATCACTTTTTTGCTGCTGTCATAAACAAATCCACATGACCTGCATAAATTAATTGAAATGGTATTCCCTTCCATCGCAGCATAGATAAATTTATCCCCATGTAATTCATCAAATGCAATATTTAACAACAAAAGTAACAGTTCTTTTCCATATCCTTTTCCCTGACACTTTCTCGCTATGCACAATCCAGATTCCGCATAATCAGAATTCGATACCTTTTTAATTCCTGCAAATCCGATTGCCTCATCAGCCTCCTTATCATATAGCAAAAAGCTCATACTATGTTTTTGATATTCAATACTTTGCTCCATCATAATTTTCGCATCATCCAAATTGTCTATTGGCTTAAAATTCATATACCTGCTTATATCTCTGTCGCTCCATACATTTTGGTACATGGCAGCTGTATCATCCATGCTTGCTTTCTTCAAATAAATGTGCTCTGCTTCATAAACCTTCATAATGCTTCCCTCCTCTAAATTACAGTAAAACTGCAACTTACAATTTTCCTGCATACTTATGTACAAATCGAACTTACCAGCAATAGCTTATTGGGATATATTATTATAATATAACAAAAAGGCTCCCCGAAAACTCGGGAAGCCTTAATTTACTGTATTGTATAACTATCTAAGATAATTACTCGATAACTGTAGCAACACGTCCAGATCCTACTGTACGTCCACCCTCACGGATAGCGAATGTAAGACCCTGCTCCATAGCTACTGGATGGATGAGCTCGATTGTCATCTCTACGTTATCTCCAGGCATACACATCTCTGTTCCAGCTGGAAGCTCGCAAACACCTGTTACGTCTGTTGTTCTGAAGTAGAACTGTGGACGATAGTTGTTGAAGAATGGAGTATGACGTCCACCCTCGTCCTTTGTAAGAACGTAAACCTGAGCTGTGAACTTGTGGTGACATGTTACTGTACCTGGCTTAGCAAGAACCTGTCCACGAACGATCTGGTCACGGTTAACACCACGGAGGAGTGCTCCGATGTTATCTCCAGCCTGAGCCTCGTCTAACTGCTTACGGAACATCTCGATTCCAGTAACAACAGTCTTCTGAACGTCTTCCTTAACACCAAGAATCTCTAACTCGTCGTTGAGGTGAAGTGTTCCACGCTCTACTCTACCTGTAGCAACTGTTCCACGACCTGTGATTGTGAAAACGTCCTCTACTGGCATAAGGAATGGCTTATCTGTATCACGCTCTGGATCTGGGATATAAGAATCAACAGTATCCATAAGCTCCATGATCTTGTCTCCCCACTCACCGTTTGGATCCTCAAGAGCCTTAAGAGCTGAACCCTGGATGATTGGGCAATCATTGAATCCGTACTCTTCGAGCTGCTCTGTAACTTCCATCTCTACTAACTCGATAAGCTCTGGGTCATCAACCATATCACACTTGTTAAGGAATACGATGATGTAAGGTACACCTACCTGACGAGAAAGGAGGATGTGCTCCTTTGTCTGAGCCATAACACCGTCAGTAGCAGCAACAACGAGGATAGCACCATCCATCTGAGCTGCACCAGTGATCATGTTCTTTACGTAGTCAGCATGTCCAGGACAGTCAACGTGAGCGTAATGTCTCTTCTCTGTCTCGTACTCAACGTGAGCTGTAGAAATTGTAATTCCACGCTCTCTCTCTTCTGGAGCTTTATCGATATTAGCGAAATCTGTAGCTGTGTTACCAGCAACACGAGCTGCTAAAACTGCTGTAATAGCTGCTGTTAAAGTTGTTTTACCATGATCTACGTGACCGATGGTACCAATATTACAATGTGGTTTTGTTCTTTCAAATTTAGCCTTTGCCATTTTGAAACGTCCTCCTTAAACTTTTATGCCCATTGGGCTATTTTTTGTAATCTACCGACTGCTTTGATTATACGAAACAATCGGACTTTTTTCAAGTAGATTTTACTACATTACACTTATTTTGCGTGGTTAGCAAGAACCTTGTCCTGAACATTCTTTGGAACTGGCTCATACTTCTCGAAGAACATTGAGTAGTTTCCACGACCCTGTGTCTTAGAACGAAGGTCTGTAGAGTATCCGAACATCTCAGCAAGTGGAACATAACCACGAACGATCTTTCCACCACCGAGGTCATCCATACCTTCGATACGTCCACGACGTGAGTTGATATCACCGATTACATCACCCATGTATTCTTCAGGCATTGTAACTTCTA
>CAVFAM010000168.1:0-3027 GCA_963620375.1 Bacteroidaceae bacterium | reverse complement strand
TCATATGCCAACGGAAGAGGAACAGTTTGTTGTCTATCGCCATATTCTTGAAAAAGCGAAAGGTAAGCCGGTGACACTAAGGACATTGGATATCGGAGGAGATAAGACTCTGCCATATTTTACTCTGCCAAAAGAGGACAATCCGTTTTTGGGAGAAAGGGCATTGCGCTTGTGCTTTTCACATCCGGAAATTTTGCAGACACAATTGCGTGCAGCAATTCGCGCATCAGCATATGGAAGAATGCAGATTATGTTCCCCATGGTAGGCAGTCTGGAGGATATAAGAAAAGCTAAAACAATGGTAAGGGAGATAATGCAGGAGTTAGATGCCAGACTCGTGGAATATGATCATGACATTAAAATAGGTGTCATGATTGAAGTTCCGAGTCTTGCAATAATGGCAGACCTGGTGGCAAAGGAGGTTGATTTTGCCAGTATCGGTTCTAATGACCTGACTCAGTATGTATGTGCTGCGGACCGTATGAATGCAGCTATGGAGCCATATTATCAGACATATTCACCGGCGATGGTCAGGCTTTTGGAGTTTGTTTTTGCAAGCTTTAATAAACAAAATAAACCAATTTCGGTTTGTGGTGAGATGGCAGGCAATCCAAAGGGCGCAGCTCTTTTGGTGGGGCTGGGTGCAAGAAAACTCAGCATGAATTATGCGATGCTGGCATCCGTCAAGGCGGAGCTGTCAAGGCATACTATACATGAATTAGAAGAAATGGCAGAAAAGTGCAAGGGCTTTTGTACGGAAAGTGAAATTATAGAGTTAATATATAAATAATAAAAACCCCATTGGATAGAGTGATTTATCTAATGGGGGTTTATATTTAAAAAGATTAGATTTTATTAGAGAATGTCTATTTCTATCTCGAAGCAATCAGCTTACAAATCGGATTACCCTTAGACGAGAACTTCTCCTCGTACTCAGTCATGACATTTCCCTGATTCATGACCTCATCATGGTGCAAATCCCTTGTAGAGGCATCAAGGTGCCAGATTGGTGAGTTTTCAATCTCCTCAAGTGAGAAGGTAAATAAGTCCTGATTGTCAGTTTTAAACTCTATACAGCCATCAGCAGCAAGAAACTCATTGTACCTGTCCAAAAACTCATGGGATGTGAGTCTGCGTCTGGCGTGTCTGTCCTTTGGCCATGGGTCAGAGAAGTTCAGATAAATCCTCGCAACCTCGCCCTTATCGAATATCTCAGGGAGAGTAGCTGCGTCAATGCAGAGAAAATGTACATTTGGCAGGGGATTTTCCTCAATCTTCTGAACTGCTCTTAAAAGCACGCTGGTATATCTTTCGATTCCTATATAGTTAATATCCGGATGCAGGGCTGCCAAATCCATGATGAAGCGCCCCTTTCCCATACCTACTTCTATATGAATGGGATTATCATTTTCTAAAAATTCATGCCATCTGCCTTTTAGTTCGGCTGGCTCCTGTATACAATAGCTGCTGTTTGAGACAACCTCATCAGCACCTGGAATGTTTCGTAATCTCATGTTCTGCTCCTTTCTTTACGAATTCTATTATAAAACGACAGAAAGTGCAAGGAAAAATGCCTTGCGCAGTGCTATTTCAACTATTATACTAAGTGTAGATTTTATTATAGGAGCAATATTGATGTTTGATAAGAAGAATATAATCAAAAGAGCTGGTCTGGCTGTGCTGACGGCATGCACGATGCTTGGCAGCCTGTGCGCTTTTCCAAAGCCTGTGAAGGCAGAGGAGTACTGGCCAGAGGGACCGGAGATTGCATCACCAAGCGCTGTCGTGATGGAGGTTAATACAGGGGCTGTGCTCTATGAGAAAAACAGCCATGAGCAGCACTATCCAGCCAGCATTACAAAGATTTTGACTACATACCTTACCCTTGAAAACTGTGATTTGGATGAAAAGGTTGTGTTTTCTGAGGATGCAGTATACAAGAATGAGGGTGACACATCGCATATATGGAGAGACATCGGTGAGGAAATGACCATAGAGCAGTGCCTGTATGGTGTAATGCTTGCCTCTGCCAACGAGTGTGCTTACCAGGTTGCAGAGTATGTGGGTGAGAAAAATGGCGGAGACTACAGCACATTCATTGATATGATGAATGATGAGGTCAAAAAGCTTGGCTGTACAGATACTCATTTTAACAATGCGAATGGTCTGCCTGACGAGAATCACTACACCAGTGCATACGATATGGCACTTATCAGCTGTGAGGCTTACAAGAACGAGGACTTCAGGATTATAACCGGAACAGAGACCTACACTATTCCGCCTACCAACAAGCATGAAGAGCCTACATATTTAAGTAACCACCACAATATATTACATTATTATAATACCGGCAAGTATGTAAACGAGTACTGTACAGGTGGAAAAACCGGATACACAGTGGCTGCAAACAGCACACTTGTAACCTATGCCGAGAAGGATGGCATCACACTCTGCGTGGTCATAATGAATGCCCAGGCACCAGACCATTATACAGATACCAATACCCTGATAGATTACTGCTTCAGCAATTTTAATGCCCTTTCAATCGCCGATAATGATACAACAGTGGCAGAAAATGCCATGAAGGATATGGGCGTGCTGAACACTAATGACTTCTTTGCAACTCTGGATAAGGATGCGTACATAGTATTGCCGAGCACAGTCCAGTTTTCTGATGCAGCATTTGAGCTGGATCAAAGCGGCAGTGATTCCATAGCAAAGCTCAAGTACACCTACGCAGGCCACAATGTGGGAAGCGTTGAGATACAGGCATCTGGCGCCAGGGTAGAGAGCGAGTTCTACAAGGATGAGCCTGTGGCGGAAAAGAAAGTTATAAAGGTAAGTCCTTTTATATTTGTAATGATTATAATTCTGGTTGTTGTTCTTGCAGTACTGGCTTTTATAGGCAAGAAAATATATGATAATTTTTATGTGATAAGACATAACATGTCAGTCAAGAGGGAGCGCAAGGATAGATTTAGAAATACCGGGGAGAAAAAGAAAAAATACAGGAAAAAAGACCGCATG
>CAVFAM010000167.1:5939-6294 GCA_963620375.1 Bacteroidaceae bacterium | reverse complement strand
ACTCATTTGAGTTATACTTTCAATATATATTTCATTTAAACATCTATTTATCAGTTTTCATTACAAGTACAATTATATAAATATAGAAGAAAGTGAGTGTTATACGTGATAGAGCAAGATGTCTTAAATCGAATCCAGATGTTGCTTAATTTTAAGCACTGGTCACTCTACAAATTAGCCAAAAAATCTGATATTTCATACTCAAGCCTAAATAATATATTTAACCGCCAAACTTGTCCTACTGTGGCTACACTCGAAAAAATATGTAAAGGATTTGATATAAGCTTATCTGAATTTTTTGCTTTCAACGAAAATCCTCTGCGCAATGACAATATATCACCCGAGCAACAGGATT
>CAVFAM010000167.1:4028-5885 GCA_963620375.1 Bacteroidaceae bacterium | reverse complement strand
GGATAAAAAATTACTACAAGCCTATATTAAAGGCTTGTGCAAAAAATAACTGGGAGGAAAGCAAACTACTCTGCTTTCCTCCCAGTTTCACGTCTTATATAATTCTTTTTGGTTACACAGCTTCTGGCAATTTATAGCCAGCTTTTTCCATGCGGCTAATAAACTCTTCCTCAGATACTCCAAGCTTTTCAGCTCCTCGTTTCACACCGTAGTCACCATCCTGCACGCTCAGAAAGACTTCTATTTCTCGTCCCTCTTCACGCATTTTATTATCTCTCATAAGTAATGTCATATACTCCAACCTCCATTCCTCATGATTTCTGGCTTTCTGCACTGCTTCATCCAGCCGTTTTACAAACTTACTCTTGCCTTTTCGCTTGTGTACCATCCAGTCCAGGAATTCCTTCATCTCTGGAGAGACATCATCAGCCTCTCCTCCTGCACACAGGAATATTTTCGTGGATTCATCATCAAGCTCCAACTGCGGGAACTCCTCACAATAGTTTCTAAAAGTGTACTTGTGCAAACCTTGTCTAAACACATCAAAGGTGCAGATAAAAATGATATAGCTCTTCTTAAGCTCGCTATAGTCTGCTCCTCGCTCAATCAGGTTCAAATCTATCATCCCCTGATAGTATCTTGCCCTCTTAGGCAGATTATCATTGCCCGATGTCTGCATCTCGCAGTCATAAACAATGTTTTGGTCATCCTCACTATACACATCAAATCTGACGCCCTTGCCATCGGCGGTTATCTCAATTGGCTTCTGCTTATCAAGTCTGATAAATTTACCAACCTTTTTGCCGATAATTAGCTCCAGCAATTCATGGCACAGCTCTGGATTGTTGGTCAGAACTTTACAGAACATGAAATCATCTGTAAAATCAAGCTCCTCATAATTCTTTTGCATTAATAATCCTTTCCCTCTCCCAAGGGAATAATACGAGCTTTCGTATTCACATCTATTATCGTATTGTTACGTTCATTATATCATGTGAGGATTGCAGGAGCAATACAGAAAACCTGCCACTGGCAGCTTTTCTTGCATACTTTGGCATCAAAAAATACCAGCCACTCTGATATATTCAGAATGACTGGTATTAATCTAGCTCATTTTTTAATTACTCTTCATTCACCTTAGCCAATTTAGCCGCCTGGTCCGCAGCAATACAAGCATCAATAATCTCCTGAATATCTCCATTCATAATCTTATCCAGCTTATAAAGTGTCAGGTTAATTCTATGGTCTGTCACACGTCCCTGTGGGAAGTTATAAGTACGAATCTTCTCAGCTCTGTCTCCTGTACCAATCTGGCTTCTTCTCTCAGCAGCCTCAGCATCCTGCTTTTTCTGAAGCTCTAAGTCATATAACTTAGCTCTTAAGAGAGCAAATGCCTTTTCCTTATTCTGAAGCTGTGACTTCTCAGTCTGGCTGTAGATAACGATTCCAGTTGGATAGTGGGTAAGACGTACAGCAGAGTCTGTTGTGTTGACACACTGTCCACCATTTCCTGACGCACGCATTACATCGATTCTGATATCTTTTTCATCAATCTGCACATCCACTTCCTCTGCCTCTGGCATTACTGCTACTGAGCATGTAGATGTCTGGATACGTCCCTGGGATTCTGTCTCAGGCACACGCTGCACACGGTGTACACCTGACTCATACTTAAGGATGGAGTAAGCGCCTGTTCCTTTTACCATAAACTCTACAGACTTCATTCCACCTATACCAGTCTCATCAGCTTCAAGTGTCTCACACTTCCAGCCCCTGCTCTCAGCATAGTGTACATACATTCTGAAAATCTCTGCTGCGAAAAGTGCTGCTTCCTCTCCACCTGCACCTGCACGGATT
>CAVFAM010000167.1:0-4018 GCA_963620375.1 Bacteroidaceae bacterium | reverse complement strand
CCTCTATATTCTGCTTGCTTGTCTTATATTCTTTATATGCCTCAACTATCGGAGCTAAATCATTCTGCTCCTTCATAAGCTTTCTGAATCTGTTTGTATCGTTTGCCACATCAGGCTCACTGAGCAGGTTCATAAGCTCTTCATAGTGATGTACTAAATCTTCTAATTTATCAAACATGGTTTCTACCTCTCTTTACAACATTCCAACAACAACACGGTCATTATGTGCCAGATCCTTTATTACACGCACATTTTTAAAGCCTGCATAAGTCAGCATATCTGACACTTCCCTGCCCTGGTCATTTCCTATCTCAAATAGAATCCTGCCATCCTCCTTCAGGAAGGACTTACATTCTTTTATTATTTTTCTGTAAAAGTACAAGCCGTCCTCATGTCCGTCAAGCGCATCTATTGGCTCAAACTGGCATACCTCCGGCATCAGTGTAGGTACAACATCCGACTTTATATAAGGCGGATTGGACACTATCATATCATATTTATCAGAGAGATTTTCAAACAAATCACTTCTCTCAAAATCAACCGCCACATTATTGAGCTTTGCATTTTCCTTTGCCACATTTAAAGCCTGCTTTGATATATCACTGCCTGTGCCCTGTATATCCCTGCACCGGCTCAATATACTGATTATAATACAGCCAGAGCCTGTACACATATCCAGTATATTCATACCAGGTTCCACAAGCTTTATGGCTTCTTCCACCAGCGTCTCTGTGTCCTGGCGCGGAATCAGCACATTGCTGTTCACATGAAAGGTAAGCCCCATGAATTCCTGCTCCCCTGTGATGTACTGAAGCGGAACCCTTTCGGCTCTTTTCTTTACCAGCACCTTATATTCGTTGAGCTGCTCTGGTAAAATCTCATCCTGCATGTGCATATAGTAGTCTGTCCTGTTCATTTTACATTCCTTTGACAGCAACAGCCATGCATCATTTTCAGCTTCTTCAATACCGGCAAGCCTTAATATGCGTATCCCCAAATCAATCGTCTCTTTGTACGTCATTAATTATACTCTTCCTTCTGCCACTTTTTCCAGTCAAAGACTGCTTCGACAGAGGCTATGCCTACCTCTATCATATCGTCATCCGGTTCCTTTGTCGTAAGCCCCTGCATCCACAAGCCCGGCTTACTTAAGATATTTACAAACCAGTTGTCATATCTGCCTGCCAGTCTGATGAATTCATAGGATACCCCTGCAATTACAGGAATCAGCAAAAGTCTTATAGCAAGTCTGAGTATTTTGGAATCAACCTGTATAAACATAAAAAACACAATACTTATCAGCATAACAATAAGCAGGAAGCTTGTTCCACACCGCTTATGTAATCTGGAGCTTTTCCTTACATTTTCTACATTAAGCTCAAGCCCATGCTCGATACAGTTTATACACTTGTGCTCTGCGCCATGATACATGAATGTGCGCTTTATATCAGGCATAAGCGAAATCAGCGCAATATATGCGATAAATATCGCCAGTCTTATAATACCCTCTATCAGTGTAACCACAAGCGTTGACTCTATAAATCTCTGAAAAACTATAGATAAAAAATATGGAAGTGCAAAGAATATCGCAAGTGCCATAATGACAGAAAATACCACAGTACCTCCCATTAAAGCCTTTTCCTGTTTCTTCTCCTTTGCTTCAAGCTTTGCCTTCTCATCCTCAGAAAGCCCTTCCTTCTGGCTCGGCTTCTCCTCATCATCCTCAAAAAATGATGAGGAATACATAAGAGTACTCATGCCCAGATACAGGGAATCAATAAAATTAAATACTCCTCTGAATACCGGCAGCTTTCTTATATGTGCAAAGCTTTTCTCCGCCTTATAATTCCATACATTTGTCTCAATCTCTTTGTTTGGTTTTCTGACTGCTACAGCGTACTTGTCCTGATTTTTCATCATTACGCCTTCCATGACAGCCTGTCCGCCAATTCCTGAATACTTCATGCAAGCCCCTCAACAATCATTTTTAGTAAGAAAAACTTTTCTATAGAGTAAGAAAGGTTGAGGCATATTGCAACCTCAACCTTTTAAGTAACTCTTATTTCTAGTTCATACCATACTTCTTGTTGAACTGCTCAATACGTCCACGAGCCTGGTTAGCCTTCTGCTGTCCAGTATAGAATGGATGGCACTTAGAGCAAATTTCTACGTGGATTTCTGGTTTTGTAGATCCTGTTACGAATGTGTTACCACAGTTGCAAGTAACAGTTGCCTGATAATAATCTGGATGGATTCCTTCTCTCATGATTTTCACCTCTTCTATGTCTTATCGTTTATAATTTACAGCTTCATCCTTTATACCCGTATGCCCGATCCGCATATGATATTTGTAACAAGAATGACACGTTACGTCCGTTTACATCCCGATAAACAGCTTAATTATTGTAGCATACGCACATTTTATTTGCAATAGCTATTTTATAAAATTCTGTTTTTCTTTACCATATTAACAAATTCTGTATTTGTTCTGGTATGTGCAAACATATTTAAGATATTTTCAACCGCCTCATCTGAGCGCATTCCGTTGAATGCCTTTCTCATATTGTCAACTGCAGCCTGCTCGTCTGGATTTAAGAGTAAATCCTCTCTTCTGGTTCCTGATTTTACAATATCAATAGCAGGGAAGATACGCTTCTCAGAGAGCTTTCTGTCAAGAACAAGCTCCATGTTACCTGTTCCCTTGAACTCCTCGAATACCACATCATCCATCTTGCTTCCTGTATCAACAAGTGCTGTTGCAAGTATTGTAAGGCTTCCACCGTTTCTCATATTTCTGGCTGCACCGAAAAATCTCTTAGGCATATGGAGCGCAGCTGGGTCAAGACCACCTGACAGGGTTCTGCCGCTTGGTGCCACTGTGAGGTTGTAGGCTCTTGCAAGTCTTGTGATACTGTCAAGCAGAATCATTACATCATTGCCATACTCAACAAGTCTCTTTGCCCTCTCAATAACCATCTCTGATACTCTCTTGTGGTGCTCTGGCAGCTCGTCAAATGTAGAATAGATAACCTCTACATTCTCTCCCTCGATAGCTTCCTTGATGTCTGTGACTTCCTCTGGACGCTCATCGATAAGAAGAATGATAAGGTGCATCTCTGGATTGTTTTCCTTGATAGATTTTGCGATTTCCTTGAGTAAGGTTGTCTTACCAGCCTTAGGCTGTGAAACAATCATACCTCTTTGTCCCTTTCCTATAGGTGAAATCACATCCACTACTCTCATGGCTACGCTTGCGCCTGGTCTCTCAAGGCGTAGTCTCTCATTTGGGAAAATAGGTGTAAGGTTTTCAAAGCTGACTCTCTTCTGTGCCTCAGATGGTGGGAAGCCATTAACCTTTGTCACATACAAAAGTGCAGAGAATTTTTCACGCTCTGTCTTAACTCTTGTGCTTCCTGTCACAATATCACCTGTTTTCAGATTAAATCTTCTAATCTGTGATGGTGACACATAGACATCATTTTCTCCTGGCAGATAATTGTCACTACGGATGAAACCAAATCCATCTGGCATTACTTCAAGAATACCCTCTGCGATATTTCCACTGTCAATGCTGGATAAGTCCTCTCTCACAGCAGCCACTTCACTCTCATCTGATGTGAACTCCCTGTTGTGCGATCTTCGCTCGATTGGCTTTCTGGTCTCCTCGTTATTACTTTCTTTTGCAGCCTCAGTGCCTGCGACTCTCTCGTCCTCCTCAAGCATTCTGTCAATCAGCTGCTCCTTTTTCAGTCCCGATAACCCTTTAAGTCCTCTAGCCTTTGCCAGGTCTTTTAAGGCTGCTGCGGAAAGAGTTTCGTATTTTTCTCTCATATTTTTATCCATCTAATATTCTCCTTAAAATAAATAAATGGGATTAATGTCTGAATCGACATGAAGTTTCAATACTGGTATTATAACTCATTGTTTTCCAAATAGGAACCCCTTTTTTCTTGATTTGTATATTTATCAATGTTATCATAAATTGGTTGAAAATACTATACTAATAAGAAGGAGAAAG
>CAVFAM010000166.1:0-4743 GCA_963620375.1 Bacteroidaceae bacterium | reverse complement strand
TTCTGGAAGCGTACTCTACGCAGAGTTATTTACGAATATCATATGCAAAAAAAGTCTTTTTGAAGTGAGCAAAAATGGCAATCCCGGTACAGCAAATGCGTTTATCTATGGGAATAAGGCTTGTGGAATCTTAGCAGTAACAGGAGATTTATTAAAGGGGATAATTCCGGTTATGATATATGTGAGACTGTTTGGAATAACATCGCCTGCCTTAGCAATTATAATGTCAGCTCCTGTAATCGGACATGGCTACTCGTGTTTTTATCATATGCGGGGTGGAATGTGTATAGCGACCAGCTTTGGAGTGTTCATCGGCTTGCTGCCAATATGGGAGCCTCTTGTGTGTTTGATTATTTTTTATCTTACTTTGTTGATGATTCCGGGGATTCATAACAGTATAAGGACAATCATTGCCTTTATCGGGACAACAGTTTGTATATTGATTTTATGTATATTTCAGTCGGGGAAAATCTTTATTTTTCTTGGCACGTTACTTATTACGATTAATGTTGTTATCAAAATGAGACTGGATTTAAGAAGAAGAGGAATTGATGAAAAGTATCAGTAATATACAAAAAACTTGGAGGCGAAATACCTCCAAGCTTTTAATGCCAAAGTATCCAGAGAAACTGCCAGTGGCAGCTTCGGTTGGCGGCAGGTTTTATGTATATATTAGAGCCTGCAAAACTCCTCAATCTCCTCAGCAATAGACTTAAGACTAGCCTCCCAGAAATCCTTCTTAGTCAAATCAATTCCCAGCATAGCGCCATCTTCCTCAATAGTATGAACAGGAGTGAGACGAAGCATCTCCTTGTAATTTGCTACAAAGGCATCCCCCTGCTCACAGTAGAGATTATAAAGTCCCTGAGCGAAAAGATTACCAAATGTATATGGGAAGTTGTAAAAGCTCATGCCAGAGCTGTAGTAATGGCTTTTGCATACCCACATGTATGGGTGCATATATTCAGGGTCAAGTCCGTCACCATAGGCTTTCTTCTGGCAGTCCAGCATAATCTCATTCAGGTCTGGTGCCATCAGGAATTTTTCCTGACTCTGCTCAAATACAGCTGTCTCGAAAAGGTATCTTGAGTAGATATCCACAACACACTGAGCCTTTTCCCTCAAATCATTTTCGAGAAGGGCAAGCCTCTCCTCATCATTTGAAGCCTTAGAGAGGGCATAATGTCCCAGATGCACCTCATTAAAGGTAGAAGCTGTCTCTGCTACTGGCATTGGATAATCGTTGTTTAATATTCTCTGTCCCTCCATTGTGCGGTTGTGGAAGGCATGTCCCAGCTCATGGGCGAGAGTATCGATGGCACCGAAGCTTCCGTCATAGTTTGTAAGGATACGGCTCTGCTTGTAGCCTGGGAGACCGGCACAGAAAGCGCCTCCCTGCTTTCCGTTTCTAGGATAGAAGTCAATCCACTCGTTGTCAAAGGCTTCCTTCATCATATCAGCCATATCCGGAGTGAACTCATTAAAGCAGGTGGTCAGATAGTCTCTTGCCTCTTCAAGTGAGTATTTTTTGTCTGCCTTTCCAAGTGGGGCAAAAAGTTCAAACCATGGAAGTCCATTCTTGTAGCCTAAGAGCTCGCCCTTTTTGCGGAGATATTTGCGGAATACCGGCAGATATTCCTCCACAGCCTCCATCATTGAATCAAGAGTCTGGCGGCTCATGCGTGAGCTTTCAAGTGTCATGGAAAGTGGTGACTCGTAGCCCTTTTTGGCAGAGAGCATAGTTACCTGATTTTTGATGTTATTTAATGAAAATGCCACTGAGTCTGCGATTTTTTCATAGCACTTAAGCTCAGCGTCATATGCAGCCCTGCGCACCTTTGCATCTGAGCTGTAGGCAAGATTTCTGATTTCAGACAGTGTGACCTGTTTGTCGTCATAGTCCACCTTGACTGTGGAGGTGAGATATGACTGCAAATCGCCCCAGGCACCGCCGCCTGTCATATCCATGGCTGAAATCATTGCCTCAACTTCATTTGAGAGAAGGTGTGTGCAGCGCTTTTTTGTCTCCTTGATGAGGAAGGCATACTCCTTGATTAAGTCACTTTCCTCTGCAAGTGCGTCTACATTTTCAATTGAGCCAAGGATGCGGTCTGCCGCTACACTGTACTCAGCACCGGCATTGTAAATGCTCATAGCCTTGTTAACTAAAGCCATGTTCTGACCGTCCTCAGTATTGCATGACTGGCGGAGCTGGAGAAAATTAAAAATCTTTATAAGGATTTCATTATAGCTCTCAAGCTCTGTGAGGATAAGCTCAGCCTTATCCTTATCATTTAAGCTGGAAGCCTTCTCTACAGCAGCCTTAAGGCTTTCGTTTGCTTTACTTAATTTGTCCATGTCCTCCTGCAAAGCCGGATCATCCAGTCCGGAGTACATGATACTAAGATTCCATTCTGTATTCATAACATACCTCTTTCTTCATAAATGTGTGTGATAGTTGTGACTAACACAAAATTTATTATATTCCTAAATAGATGATAGGACAACCGATATTGTGATGAAAAGATTTGTTTGCTATAATTAAATAGGTTACTTATGTTTTGTATTAAATGGGGGAAAAGAATATGAAAAAATTTACAGGAATGGTTTTATCGTTAACTTTATGTCTGGGACTGGCTGCATGTGGAGCAGAGGATTCCACTGGACAGGCAGATAGCCCATCTACTCAGGTTGTGCAGGAGGCTGCCGGGGTATCAGATAAGGCAGTCAACACAGAAGCAGTAGAGGATGAAACTGACCAGACAAGTACAGAAATCGCAGCAGAGGCAGAAGGTGACAGTGGTTATTCAGACAACACAGTGGTTTATGTCAGAACTGTGGAGGATTATAATGTATATTACATTATAGATTTGGGTAATAGGATAACAAGATATGGATCAGATTTAGGACCAACTGTTGAAGAGGGGATTTTGACAGAGGGAGACAATCTGAATGATGGCATATCAGTTAACTATAATGTGGGCGCAGATGATGAATACAGTGAGAGTATGTATTTGAAAAATGCAGATGATGACAGCACATTGATGCTTGCAGCGTCAGATGGCGAAGAGTATGAATTTACAAAAGCTGATATGAGTTCAGTGCCATATTATCTGCAATAGAGTAATACCGGAGGAAGATAATGATTTTTGAAACCCATGCACACTATGATGATGGCAAGTATGATGAGGACAGAGAAGAGCTTTTGAAAAAAGTCCATGACAGCGGAGTAAGTCCGATTATAAATGTGGGGGCGTCAATTGAGAGCACAAAGACTACGCTCGAGCTGGCAAAATCCCATGATTATATCTATGCTGCGGTGGGAGTGCATCCAAGCGACATAGAGGGACTAAATGAGGACAGCTTTGCCTGGCTAAAAGACCAGACCAACTATGACAAGACTGTGGCAATAGGTGAAATCGGTCTGGACTATTACTGGGACAAGGAGCCAAAGGTGCAGGAGGCACAGCGCTATTGGTTTGGCAGACAGCTTGAGCTGGCGAGAGAGACAGGACTGCCGGTTATCATACATTCCAGAGACGCCGCAGATGACACCATGCAGGTCATGAAGGAGCACAAGGCACAGGAAATACCGGGTGTGATTCACTGCTATTCCTACTCTAAGGAGCTGGCAAGGGAATTTGTCAAAATGGGTTATTTTATCGGAGTAGGCGGAGTTGTGACATTCAAAAATGCCAGAAAGCTGGTGGAGACCGTGGATGACATACCGATTGAGCATATCCTGCTGGAGACTGACTGCCCATACATGGCGCCTGAACCACACAGGGGTACCAGGAATGATTCCTCAAACATCCCCTTTGTGATTGAAAAAATTGCTCAGATAAAGGGAATATCACCAGCCGAGGTGGAGAGAATAACTGAGGAAAATGCCTACAGGCTGTTTTTTAAATGCCAAAGTTATGCAGGAAAAGCATGAGATTATATAGAATTCAAGGAGAAAAATTATGGCGACATTGGGTAATCCCCAGAATACAGTAGCTGTATTACAGAAATACAACTTTAATTTTCAAAAGAAATTCGGACAGAATTTCCTGATTAATCCCTCTGTGCTTGAGGATATTATATCTGAGGCAGATGTCACAGAGGATGATATGGTACTTGAGATTGGACCGGGAATAGGCACCATGACCCAGTATCTGTGCGAGGCGGCAAGACAGGTTATCGCAGTAGAAATAGACACAAACCTCATACCGATTTTGCAGGACACCCTGTCTGCATATGATAATGTCAAGGTTATCAATGAGGATATTTTAAAGGTGGACATAAATGCCCTTGCAAATGAATATAATAATGGTAAGCCTATAAAGGTGGTGGCAAATCTGCCTTACTACATCACAACACCTATTATCATGGGCTTGTTTGAGAGCCATGTGCCGATTGACAGCATCACAATCATGGTTCAAAAAGAGGTGGCAGACAGAATGCAGGAAGGACCGGGAAGCAAGGAGTATGGTGCTTTGTCACTTGCTGTGCAGTATTATTCCACACCAGAAATAGTGGTAAATGTACCGCCTAGCTGCTTTATGCCACAGCCAAAGGTGGGAAGTGCAGTTATAAAGCTCACCAGACACGAGAAGCCGCCTGTTGATGTGGATGATGAAAAGCTTATGTTTAAGCTGATCAGGGCATCCTTTAACCAGAGGCGAAAAACTCTTGCAAACGGACTCAACAACTTTGGTGGCTTTAATCTGTCAAAGGAAATGATACAGGAGAGCATAGAGG
>CAVFAM010000165.1:0-3465 GCA_963620375.1 Bacteroidaceae bacterium | reverse complement strand
GGTCTATGCTTGAGGATGACCAGATATACAACATGTTCATGAAATACTGCATGGACTATGATGAGAACTACACAGATGAATACATCAGACGGTCAGATTTGAGCAGCAGGATAAACTATATAGGTGGAACTGCACTTATTGCACGCACCTATTTCTTTGATTTGAACAATTTCTAAATAGCAAATATACAATTCTAAGGACTAATATATTATCCCGAACTTGATAAAAAAGTTAAAAAGGGATAATATATTAGTCCTTTTAATTGTTTAGAAAATATTTAGGTTTTCCTTACCTGTTATTTACTTTATGCAGATATAATATGTGCATTATCATACAAATATGTTGCATAGAGTTAAATCATACAGCTAAGCATGCTGATAAAGTAGAAAGGTCAGGAAAACCATGGAAAAAGGAACCGTAAAACGCAGGATATTCATTTCAAATGCATTGATGGTCTTAGTCACATTAGTACTCTTTCTAGGCATAAATATCTTTGTGATATTTTGCTATTCTGAGTCCGTAGAGAATGAAGTAAAGGGCAAGATAGAAAAAGTAGTTGAGCCTGATGAGCTGGACGATATGCTAAAGGATTACACAATCTACAGGGATGAATTTATCCTGCTTTTTGGTGTGGACGGAGTGCTGTGCATAGCAGCCCTTATCATTATCAGTCAGGTATTTACCAGAAACCTGACCGAGCATATCATGGAGCCTCTTGATGCACTTTCAGAGGGCACGGAGCGAATCAAGGAAAACGACCTGAGCCAGGAGATAAGCTATACCGGTGAAATCGAGTTTGAGAAGGTCTGCACATCCTTTAATGAGATGATGAAATCCATAGCTACAGAGCAGGAGAAAAACAGGAAATACGAGAAAGCCAGAACTGACATGATAGCGGGCATATCACACGATCTGCGGACACCCCTCACAGCAATCAAGGGCACTATTAAAGCCCTGATGGATGGTGTGGCATCAAGACCAGACCAGCAGCAGAAGTTTCTTGAGACGGCATACCGCAGAACTGGTGACATGGATATGCTCTTAAATCAACTCTTTTATCTGTCCAAAATAGAGACTGGAAATATGCCGCTATTTATTAAGGACATAGATATAGGACAGTTTTTGCAGAGCTATGCTGCCGGAAGGAAGAGCTATGCAGATGCCAGAAGCAGTCATATAGATGGCAGGGCAGATTGTGGAAAAATAAACATAGACACAGACAAGCTTTCAGAAATTGTATCTGCTGACCCAGAGCAGCTACAGAGAATCCTTGACAATCTAATCGAAAACAGCAGAAAGTATGCCCAGAGTGAGAAGCTTATCATAGATATAGCTGTGACAAAACACGCAGACTGGCTCACTGTTTCTGTAAAGGACAATGGCGTAGGTGTGCCGGAGGATAAGCTGCCCCATATTTTTGATGAATTTTATCGTGTGGATGAGTCCAGAAACAAAAAGGAAGGCAATGGTCTGGGGCTTTACATAGTGAAGTACCTGATGGAAGCCATGGGAGGAAGCGTAAATGCAAAAAATGCAGATGGTCTTCTTATTGAGCTACACTTTCAATTGAAGGAGCAGGAGGTATAAGATGGCAGATAACAAAACAATCCTTATTGTAGAAGATGATGCAGACATCAGCATGATTGAGGAGGCATATCTTGAGTCAGCTGGTTTTCGTACAAAGATAATAGGCGATGGAAGTCTGGTCAGTGCAGAGATAGAAAATGAAGGCTACGACCTGATACTGCTTGATTTGATGCTGCCAGGAAAAAGCGGCTATGAGGTGTGCAGGGAAATCCGTGACAAGACAGACATACCTATTCTCATGGTTACAGCCAGGACAGAGTCTGTGGACAAAATCAGGGGGCTGGGACTGGGGGCAGACGATTATATAGCCAAGCCCTTTGACCCGGCAGAGCTTGTGGCAAGGGTTAATGCCAATATCAGGCAGTATGAGCGCATACACAGCTCGGCCAGAGAAGAGGAAAAAGAAAAATCAGAGGAAGTAGAAGAGATTATAATAGAAGATTTGCGTATCCTGCCAAACAGCTGGAAGGTATACAAGGGTGACAGGGAGATTAAATTCCCAAACAGGGAGTTTGAAATCTTAAAGCTTCTTGCCACAAATCCCAATATTGTATTCTCCAAGGAACAGATTTTTGAAAAAATCTGGGGCTATGAATACATGGGTGACAGCGCAACGGTAATGGTACACATAAACCGTATCAGGGAAAAAATAGAGGATGACAGTAAAAATCCAAGGCTTCTTGAAACAGTCTGGGGTGCCGGCTATCGTTTAAATAAGTAGTACAAAATCGTTTAGGAATTGTTTAAGAAATTACCTCCTGTTTATTTAATGTGAGTGGTTATTATACTTACAGAAAATGAACAGGAGGAATTTTTTATGTTAAAGGAAGGAATCGGAGGATTTTGTATGGCACTGGCAGACAGTGTTCCCGGAGTATCAGGAGGTACAATAGCCTTCATCTTAGGCTTCTATGATAAGTTTATAGGCTCTATTGACGGGCTTGTATTTGGAAAGAAACAGGAGAAAAAGACATCCGCCCTATATCTGGGCAGGCTTGGCGCAGGCTGGATAATCGGAATGATTTTAGCAGTGCTTGCACTGTCAGCCCTCTTTGAAAGTCATATATATGGTGTCAGCTCCCTTTTTATTGGATTTATAGCAGGCTCAATTCCACTCATTATGAAAGAAGAGAGAGACAGCATAAGTCAGGCAGGAAAAGGCATATGGTTTTGCTTTATAGGAATAGCCCTTGTAGTTGGCATTACATTGTTAAACGGCAGAATTGGTGGAGGAAGCATGGATTTAAGCCAGTTCTCCATAGGGCTTGGAATTAAATTATTCTTAATCGGAATGGTTGCTATATCAGCTATGTTCCTTCCGGGTATTTCAGGCTCCACACTGCTTTTAATCTTTGGAGCATATATTCCGGTAATATCTGCAATCCGTGGATTTTTAGGACTGGATTTATCTTATCTGCCAGCTCTTATGTGCTTTGGCTTTGGAGTACTGGCTGGTGCGGTTACAGTAGTAAGAGGAATCAAGATTTGTCTGGAAAAATTCAGACCACAGATGGTATACATGATACTTGGCATGATGCTTGGTTCATTTTATGCAATCATACAGGGACCTACAACACTTGATGTACCAAAGCCAGCCATGGGCATAGGCGATTTCCAGATTACAGCCTGTCTCGTAGGACTGCTTCTGGTATTAGGCATGCAGATTATAAAGGAAAAAACAGAGGGAGGTAAGGCATGATAAGAGAAGAACTTAAATTTTTAGGCAAAAATAAATTGCTGGTATTTGTAATGGCTGTGATTTTACTTATTCCGGCCATCTATGCTGGAATGTTTTTAAGCTCCATGTGGGATCCATATGGTGACATCAGCAAGCTGCCGGTTGCGGTGGTAAATAATGATGTGGCAGTGGATTATAAT
>CAVFAM010000164.1:0-3198 GCA_963620375.1 Bacteroidaceae bacterium | reverse complement strand
GCCATAGGTGAACCAAAGACTCCCGGAACCGGCGGCATAGCCGGCATGACAGGATGGCAGACATCAGCGTCCTGCTTTTCTTTTTCCTTTTCAGCCATAAAAATACCTCCTGTGTGATGTTGATTACACTGGAGGTAGTATGTGTGGTTTTATTATTTTTATACAATAAAAAAGACAGCCTTTCGATCTGCTGTCTTTTTAGGAGAAGGTATTTTACTATGGGGATAGTAAAAATATATAATGTATTGGGGGGTTTTTACGAGAATTATAATACCATGGTGCCGTCGATAAGTGTGCACAAACTTGCTAAAATTTGCGAAATCATTTTGTGCAAAATGCGCAAACGGTTGCATAGTGTTCATTCCGTGGTATCTTCGCACCATACCACAGCTCAAAAATAGAGCACCTGCCACTAATACTCTGACATAAAAACAGGTACATGCAATTCCTTACATGTACCTGTCAGTTGTTTTATGGCTTACATACCAGACAAGGTGTGTAGCCCTCTTCAATTAATTCTTCCCTGCTCGCTGTGGAGTTTTCCTTGTTATCTGCACTTATAGCATTCACAAATCCGCAATCAGGTGTATGAAACTTCTTTGCCTTGGTATTCAGGACATATGTTACATCCCCGCTGCCTGAACTATTGCTATCGTCTGATACGCTGTCCTTTATGTCACTGTTTATATTGTCAATGACATCCTTTATGGTGCTGCTGTCTGACGAACTGTCACCCTTATTTACATAATCTGTTTTAATAGGGCTTCCAGTCTCTGCTGCAAATAAAGCAATTCCCTCTTTGTTCCAGCCGACACCAGCCAGAGTATTATACTCGTTCTTATCAGTTGTCAGATGGTGCATTCCCTGCAGTACCTCATTGTACAATCTGAAAATTGGAACCTCTCCAAATGAGTAGAAAACCGGCTGACCATCATTGTCCATTGTCCACTCAGTATCCGGCATGCTTAAAAGCACATTAATCTCATTAGTATCTGTAGTATACAGATGATTGCACAGCCCGCTGTTATACAATCTGTATACCGGAGTGCCACTCTCAGCACAGTACCATGCAATGCCCTCGTAGCCCCAGCCATAATACTTATGCAGCACATCACTCTCATGTGCGTCAGAAGTATACAGGTGCTCTCCGTTATCAGGATTGTACAGCCTGTAAATTGGAATATTGTCTGAAGCTTCTTCTGCCTTTACCTGGCTTGGAAAAGCAAAGCCTGTAAAAAGCATAGACAGTGCCAAAGCAAAAACCGCAAGTCTTTTAAGTTTGTTTTTCATTGTTATACGCTCTCCCTTCTTTGTCTACAGGCTATTGTAGCACATTGACAAAAAATGGCAAGCAGCCTCTTACCATACCTCGTCAGGATACTTCATTCCCCAGTCCTTCCTAAGTCTGGTCATAATATCCATGACGTCCCTTGAATATTCCAGACGCATCAATCCGGCATTTCCAGTCCTGACAGCCGCTTCCATATCCATCATTTCATAATACAGGGCGTTTTCTGTTTCCCCTGCATCTATCTCCCTGACAGCACCAGACTCAGCATCCACAATAATAGCCTTTGCAGCCCTTGGATATTCCATTATTTCAATATAACCCTTTTCGCAGCTAATCATGGCACGCTTTGGCTGCTTCGAGTGCATTGACAGGGCAACTGTTGCCATTTCATCCTTACTGTTTTTAAGTAAAATCGTTGCCTGCTCATCTGAGCCTGTAGGTGAAGGCTTCCACTGGCTTACTATCTCATCTGGCTTCTCTGACATAAAGCTTCTCACGATAGACAGGGCGTACACACCTATATCCAGCATGGCACCGCCTGCAAGATTCATATTGAAAAATCTGTTTTGCATGTTGTATTCCTTGAAGCTGCCAAAATTCATGGTTATCATCTGCACTTTTCCAAGTTCTCCGCTCTCTACAAGGCTCCACAGCTCCTTATATAGCGGCATGTGCCATATGGTCATCGCCTCTGCTATAATCAGCTGCTTCTGGTCTGCAAGGGAAATCATTTCGTTTAACTCCCTGCTGTTTAATGTGATGGACTTCTCAACCAATATATGCTTGCCGTTTTCCAGTGCCTTCTTCATAAACTGATAGTGGGTATTATGTGGTGTTGTAATATAAATGACATCTACATTCCCGTCCACAAACATGTCATCGATATTGTCATACACCTTCTCTACGCCATATTTCTCTGCAAAAGAAAGTGCCTTTTCATGTGTGCGGTTGGCAACTGCATACAATGTCTTGCCCATTTTCTGCAATGCGACTGCCATCTCATTTGCTATCACACCAGTTCCAAGTACCGCCCAATTTAGATTATCTGCCATAAAGCATACCTCCCTGTTCGATTTTTCTTGATTATAGCTCCTATCAATGTCAAAGTCAATCAAAGTCAGTCAGTATCATTCATCGCAGAGAAAATCATATGGAAGCTCCTATGATTACTCTTTTAAAAGCTCTGCCCTGTCACTTATGAAGTCAGACACCTGATTACTATCACCAGAAGCATTATACTGCCGTAGCAATACTGCTTTATCCTACTTTATGCGATTATGCAATATTTTATCGCACAAAATGTTATTGTCATGTTAGTTAAAGGAGATAAGAATGTATGAATTCCAAGCCATTAAAAACCAAAGTCAGCATAACACTGGATAATGAATTAGTTGACAAAATCAAAGAGCTGGCGGAGAAAGACGACCGCTCATTTTCACAATACATTAATCTTGTTCTCAAAGAGCACCTAAATGAGATTACAGATAAAAATTCTAATTAGTACAAAAAAGACGCCGTTCATTTGAACGACGTCTTTTGTCATGAGACATCCGGGATTCGAACCCGGGACAACTTGATTAAAAGTCAAGTGCTCTACCACCTGAGCTAATATCCCATAGTCAATATTTAATTTTGGAGAAAATAAAATGCCCAGTTCCGGAATCGAACCAGAGACACACGGATTTTCAGTCCGTTGCTCTACCAACTGAGCTAACTGGGCACAATGCTTACGCATTTAGTTGCGGGAATAGGATTTGAACCTATGACCTCCGGGTTATGAGCCCGGCGAGCTTCCAGACTGCTCCACCCCGCGTTATTAAATTGATAATTCTTTCTCATAAGAGAAATGGATGGAGGTGGATTCGAACCACCGAAGCAAGTTGCAGCAGATTTACAGTCTGTCCCCT
>CAVFAM010000163.1:0-5218 GCA_963620375.1 Bacteroidaceae bacterium | reverse complement strand
GTGGCATATACAGGAAAAGGTTATGGAAAGCAGATTTTATCAGCCCTGCTTAGTCAGGCGTTTGAAGAGCTTGGTGCACAGAAATTTATTTATTCCTGCTGGGCGGAGAACATTCCGTCCAACAAGCTGGCAGAATCGGCAGGACTTAAATTTTCACGTTCTGAGGAAGCTGTAGACAGGCGGAGTGGCAGAGTAATTACTATGAATTATTATGAGAGATAAAGTAAAATCTTACAAAACAAACGGAGATAATATGAAGATAACAATTATACACGGTCAAAGCCACAAAGGCTCAACCTATCACATTGCCCATATGCTGGCAGAAAAAATAAACGGAGACATAAAAGAATTTTTTCTTCCAAGAGATTTTGGAGAATTTTGTATTGGATGTACAAAGTGTTTTACCGACTCAGAGAAGAAATGTCCCCATTATGAGAAATTAAAGCCGTTGACAGATGCCATGGATGAAGCAGATGTTATTATCTTAGCCAGTCCGGTTTATGTATATCATGCCACTGGAGCCATGAAAGCATTCTTAGACCATTACGGTTACAGATGGATGGTGCATTGCCCGGAAGAATCCATGTTTAAGAAGCAGGGCGTATGTATATCAACAGCGGCTGGTGCAGGTATGAAATCCACTAACAAAGATATGGAGGACAGCCTGTTTTTCTGGGGCGTAGCAAAAAGATATAAGTATGGTGTCAGCGTTGCAGCGGTTAACTGGATGGGTGTAAGTGATAAGAAAAAGAACGCCATTGATAAAGCGACATCAAAAATGGCAAAGAAAATTGTAAATAATTATGGGCATGTCAAGCCGGGGATAAAAACCAGAGGCTTCTTCTGGCTTATGCACTTAGTGCAGAAAAAGGGCTTTAATCCATGCGATGTGGAATACTGGAAGGCAAAGGGCTGGACAGGGAATAAAAGACCTTGGAAATGATACATAGGCAAGATTGAATTATCTCCTAAAATGCTATATAATTTAGGAGATAAATAGTGAATTAGGAGAAAAGCCATGAGGACTTTCGATTATTCTTCGTTAAAAGAGAAAACATGGGATAGTGAGATAATTTCACTCGTCGCACAGATTCATGAGTACAAGGGTAGACAGGAAGTATATTTGAAGCAGAAGCCAGAGAAACTTGATAAACTCGTAGAAATAGCAAAGCGTCAGAGCACAGAGGCATCAAATGCTATTGAAGGAATACGAACTACAAGAACCAGACTAAAGCAGTTGTGTGAAGAAAAAACCAGACCGAAAAATCGTGACGAGGAGGAAATTCTTGGATATAGAGACGTTCTCAATACAATTCATGAGAACTATGAGTATATTCCAATAAAAGCAAATTATATTTTGCAGTTACACCGTGATTTGTATAAATATACAGAGAAGAGTATTGGCGGACATTTTAAAATATCGCAGAATGTAATAGCTGCTATGGATGAAACTGGGAAAGAGTATGTGTTATTTACACCACTTGCACCATATGAAACACCAGCAGCCATAGATGCTATCTGTGAGGCTTACAATAGAACTATAGATAATGAAGAACTGGACGCTTTATTACTCATTCCTATTTTTATACATGATTTTCTCTGCATACATCCCTTTAGTGATGGAAATGGAAGAATGAGCCGTTTGCTCACAGCCTTATTGTTATATAGAAATGGATATGTTGTTGGAAAATACATTTCTATTGAAAATAAAATAGCTAATAATAAAGATTTATACTACAAAGCGCTTGAAGACTGTCAGGAAGGCTGGCATGAGAATATTGAGGATGTGACACCATTTATAAAATATATGCTTAGAATTATACTGGCTGCGTATAGGGATTTTGAAGAAAGAGTGGAGCTTGTAAGTGAAAATCTCCCAGCAAAAGAAATAGTCAGACGAGCCATATATAGCAAAATAGGTAAATTGAGTAAGAGCGATATTGCGGAATTGTGTCCTTCGGTAGGAATAAAGTCGATAGAGCTGGCTTTGAAGCAGCTGGTAGAGGAGGGCGTTCTTATAAAGAAAGGAAAGGGAAGAGCTACATTTTATATTCGTAGTGATTCACAATGATTATGTACAAAAGGTTAATCTCCACACCCCACATGCCGATATAAAAAGAAACAGGGATGGCACTAAAATTCAAAGGATTGAAACCCTTGGATTTTGGTGCCTATTTTTGTACCCAAATAACAATATAGTAACTGCTGGGACCTTTCTGGACAGCGGTGCAGTCATGACTGACAGATTGACTGCGGAAAGGAGAAGTTGAAATATGCAACTAAGTGGAATTGGAAGTCGGACAACCTACATGTATGATGCAAGGACAAAGAAGCTGTCCACAAAGGATGGACAGTCGGATGCATTTACAGAGTATTTTAACGGCAACGCAACTGAGGAAACATTGCAGGAGCTAAATGGTTATGATTCAAACAGGAAAAGAGACATCAGAAACATGATGAAGCTGTTTAAATGTGGAGCATTATCTGTTGGAAAAAACACAGATATATATGAGATAACCAGTGAGGTTATTGACGGTGGAAGTACTGAATACTATGTAAATGGCGAAAAGGTTTTTACTGCCTACAATGCGATAGACTATACATATGATGAGGTGAAGACCTTCAGCACCATATCACAACCCTTCAGCACATATAAGCATCAGGGCTACAACCCTGCCGACAACAGCATAAATATAGCTATAGGTGATAGCTTTAATTTAGGAAATGGTTACCGCCTCACAGTAAGAGAGGATTATGTCTGGGGTGAGGGCTATGGTTCCGGCAGCATTGCAGATGATGAGAAAATGAATACACTTGTCTATGGTGTTACTGCGCTTATACATTTTGCAGACCAGCAGTGGTTTTCAAGCATGATTGATGAGAAAAGCACACCGATGGTTTTGCAGATGCTTGAGGAACTGGGAGTGGACACCAGCAGAGAATTTACAATAAATGGCACAAAATGTCAGGTTAAAAATGGAAGAATTGAGGAAGTTGGAAACACTCATGTTGTGCCAAATTCTATTTATGAGAAGGCGCGTAAACGATATGAGGAAATGCTTGCCCAGCCGTTAGCTACATGGACAAAGGAGGATGTAAGTGCGAGTAAAACAGAGAATGTGAAGGCTGATGTATAAGATATTACAAATGTAGTTCTCCCTATCCCACAGTTGACAGCACAAACTATAAATGATAGTATTCATATATAGTTAGTAGGAATAAAAACAAGAACACAGGAAAAGAGGGAATACATATGACATTACAGCAAATCAATTATGTGCTCAAGGTTGCCTCAGTAGGCTCTATGAACAAGGCTGCTGAGGAGCTTTATATTTCACAGCCCACTTTGACAAGTGCCATCCGGGATGTGGAGAAAGAGATAGGTATTGTGATTTTTTCCAGAAATAACAGGGGAGTTTCGCTGACTGTCGAGGGCGCAGAGTTTTTGGAAAAAGCGAGAAATCTCTATCAGGAATATGAGCTTTTGCTGGACAGCTACAGTGAGGAAGCAAAGGCAAAGCAGAAGTTTGCCGTATCGACCCAGCACTATTCCTTTGCTGTAAAGGCATTTGTTGACACCATCAAGCCATACGATACATTAAACTATGAGTTTGCAGTGCGTGAGACCAAGACTTATGAGGTTATTCAGGATGTAGCCCTAGGCAGGAGCGATATAGGCATACTTTATGAGAGCTCCTACAATCAGAAATACATCACAAAGCTCCTTCTTGAGAACGGATTGGAGTTCAATCCTCTGGGTGAGTGCAAGGCATATGTCTACCTGCACAAGAGCCACCCGCTTGCCAACAACGAGGACATAAAGTTTGAAGAGCTGGAGGATTATCCATGCCTTTCCTTTGAGCAGGGTGAGAGCGGTTCGGCTTTTCTGGCAGAGGAAATCTTGAGTGACAGGAAATACAACAGAGTCATCAAAGCAAACGACAGAGCCACCATGTTAAATCTCATGATTGGTGTGTGGGGCTATACTCTCTGCTCAGGTATAATCAGTGAGGAGTTAAACGGCAGCGATTACAGGGTAGTTCCATTTCATTCTAATAAGGAAAATCCAAACTACAGGATGACAATCGGCTACATCATCAAGAAGGGCAGCAGGCTCAGTGCCATAGGGGAAAAATACATTTGTGAGATTCAGAAGTATCTGTAAAATATTTGTCTTTTGTTGAGAAGTTCTCATGTTTTCGCAATGCGATAAGGAGGACTTCTCAATTGTTTTATAGCCTATGCTAAATTATGATTATACCTGTAAAATTCATTTTTAGGAGGTTAGGATAAAACATGCAGCTTGATAAAAACATAACAAAATTAAGAAAAACCAGAGGTCTCACCCAGGAGCAGCTCGCCAACATTTTAAACGTAAGTGTGACTGCTGTTTCCAAGTGGGAGACTGGTGTTTGAGTTATAATAGGACCAAGTTAGATGAAACCCAGTAAAATCAGGGGTTATGCCTAATTTAGTCCTTATTTTTATACCAATTTAGCGGTAGATAAGGCAGCGCTGTTATATCAAAACCGAAAATCCAAGTCAGTATCACAGATGTCCGCAATCAGTCTGAGCGTGAATCTGTGTGCTTAGATTAGGTACAATTTTATATCAAAACATTTAGTTCGTAATCATTATTAGTACAGTGGTTCTCTACTGTCTTATGAAAGTTAAGGCAGAGAGTGATGAACTGTATGAGGAATTAATGAGAAAGCATTTTTATGGCAGGTCGGATGATATTCCTGCATCTGACAAAACTGAGCATTTGAAAGGGTGTGGGTAATTATATGAAATTTTGCAAAACAATAATGCAGACAATACAGAAAAGGAGTGAAAGGAACATGAATAACAAATTAGAAGTAATCGGTATTGATCATGGCTGGTCAATGATGAAAACAATCTCTCAGGTATTTGTCACAGGCGTTAAGGAGATTACAACTACTCCGGCACTTTTCGGTGATGTACTTGAGTATGAAGGAAAGTTTTACAAGGTCGGAACTGTAAGGCAGGAAGTAAAGGATACGAATGATTTTATCAAGTACCTGACAAAGAATAAGCGTGTAAGCTTCAAATATGAGAATGAGTCATATCATATTGAAATTGATGATGTGGCAGTATTTCCTCAGTGCTATGCAGCAGTAGTGGACAAGATTCCTGCTATGGCAAAGCCCGTCCCTCTTGCGGAGAAGGGATGGGTGATTACTATGAAGAAGATAAG
>CAVFAM010000162.1:0-2551 GCA_963620375.1 Bacteroidaceae bacterium | reverse complement strand
AATTATTACCACATCACCATCCGGGTCTGCAAAAAGCTCCTCGTTGCTCGAATATCTCTTTATGCCTTCCTTCACATCTTCAAGCTGCTTAGGATCCTTGTCTGTTATTCCTACTAATTTTATTCCGGGGAAATCACTAAGCATTTTCTCATGCTCATGTCCCATAAATCCATGTCCGATTATCGCAAATCCTATATCCTTTGCCATAGCTTTATCCTCCCACATCTGTTTCAAATCTGTTTATTCTGGCTTATACTCATCAAAATCATACTTGATTGTTCCAAATGGTGTCTCCTGCTCACGAAGGGCAATTGACTTTGACATTTTCTTAATTTCATCTGCTGTCACACTGCGTCCAAGCTCACTTGAGAGTACAACACCCTCTGACAGGAAAGCTGTCTGCATTGCGATATATGGAGAATCAATTCTTGTAGTATCATCAAGCTCGCCCCTTAAGTATGAGTACCACTGTAACTGGTTGTCATTGTATTTTTCCATCTCAGGGTTTAACATAAGCTCCTGCATACCTGTAATATCACCGATTGCACAATCCAGCTTGTTGTCAAAGAGATTGCCGTCTGCATCAATTCCAAACCACTCAAGCTTAGGGTTCTGCAATGCTCCGCCACCTACGATAGAGCCTCCTTCTGGTACTGCAAGAGGTCCTCCTGTTGTATCTACGTCAATAAACTTAAGTCCTCCGTTTGCTCCTGCGATAAAGCTTGTTCCAATATCATCCATGTGCATAGCCCAGTCCTCGTAAATATCCATTGAGATACCGCCCTTGAATCTTGCCATGCCGACTCCCAAATCCTCAACTGGTGCTGTACGGTTTGCAATCTTATCAATTCTCTCATCTGTCCAGTAATCACATGACTGCACACCATATACGCTTTCAAGCTCTGGCATTCCCAGTACATAGAGCATCTGTGCCAGATGGTAAATGCCCAGGTCAAATAATGGTCCATGCACTCCAACCTTTGGATTGATGAAATCCTTGCTGAAAAATGGCATATCATATCCCGGACGTCCCTGGCGTCTGTGTCCCACGCTTCTTACATGATAAATTTTTCCGAGCCTGCCTTCCTCTATCATCTTCTTGGCAATACGGGTCTGTGGATTGTAGATAGAGCTAATCTGTACTGCAAGCTTTCTGCCATATTTCTTCTGTGCATCATAGAGGATTTTGGCATCTGCATAGCTTGCTGCCATTGGCTTCTCCGAATAGCAGTCGAAGCCTGCTGCCATAACTGCTGTTGCAACAGATGTATGTAAGTTGTTGTGTACACACACCTCTACCTCATCGATATCGTCTCTCTTTAACATCTCCCTGAAATCCTGATATAAGCAGTCCTCCGGGATGCCATATTTCTTTCCAAACGCCTCAAGCTTATCCTTGTCAAGCTCTGCTGCGGCTACAACCTTAAGCGCCTGTCCCTTCTTCTGTAAATTCTGGATAACTGTCATATGTCTATGTGAAATCATTCCTGTTCCGATAATTGCAATTCTTATTTCTTTCATTTTTATTTCTCCTGTCTGCTCATTTTTTACTATCTAAAACTTTATATTTATGGAAGCATAAGCTACCATCCAAGTATTCTCAGATACTCCCTGCTTCTTCTGGCACACTCAAGCGGGTCTGTCTCATAATGCTCATCCTGCTCTACAATTACCCATTTGGCGTCTGCCTCAAGCGCTGCTTCAAGCACTGGCTCCCAAATCATCTGTCCAAATCCAACCGGGCGGAAACCAAAGTATCCTGTGTCCTTCTCATCCTCATCACTGTCGATTCCGATTAGCTTGTACATGTTTTTGACATCGCCTTTTTTGATATAGTCCTTTAAATGCACAACCGGTATACGGTTTGTATATTTTTTTACAAACTCAGGTGCCTGACCTGTTGCTACATCACACCAGCATGTGTCAAGCTCTGACATCAGATTGTCATGTGGGATTGCTTCAAACATTGCGTCATATCCCCATCTTCCATCAGGAAGCTTTACAAACTCAAAATCATGGTTGTGATAGAGGAAGGTCATTCCTGCATCATGTATTTTCTGTCCCATCTCATTTAGTAATGGGAGGAATTTTTCAAAGCCCTCTGGGTTTACCGGGCGATATTCCTCTGCCATATATGGCATTACAAGGTATCTGACTCCAATTACTGAGTAATCCTTTATAACCTTGTCGATATCCTCCATCATCTCTGCAAAGGCAACGTGGGCGCTGATTGGAATAAGTCCGACCTCATCAAGCACTGCTTTTACATACTCCGGCTCCAGTCCGTAAAGACCTGCAAGCTCTACTCCGTCATATCCCATTTCCTTAACCTTCTGCATCACTGCCTTAAAGTTTTCTGGTGTATTCTCTAAGAGGTCTCTTAAACCGTAGACCTGAATACCTACTGGAAGCTTTTCACTCATTTTTTATTCCTCACTTTCTGTAATACCTTCTCTTGATTACTTTTGCTTTCTGACTTTATATTACAGTTTTGGGGCGGGGAAATATTTCTCTGGTTTTCACATTCTGATGGATTATTTGCGCTTTGGGG
>CAVFAM010000161.1:0-6069 GCA_963620375.1 Bacteroidaceae bacterium | reverse complement strand
GTTTAACATTCTGTTGGCGTTCATTGCCTGTAAATTGTGCTGTACTACCATAAAAATTTTCCTCCTTGAAATTAATCTGTCTTCCTTGACAGATATACTTAATTAATTTGTTGTCCGTTTCCACAATGGACGTACACTCCATGGCTTCCACCTTAGACAGGTTTCCTGCCTTTGTACTTTATATATCGGAAGCTTTCTCCGATACTTTATAGTAAAAATAAATTTTTTTGACCAAAGTCCAAATTTATTTTTTGCTATCCCAGAACTGTGGTTCCACTGCATTCATCTTCATCATAGTCTGATAATAATTGCTTACAGCCCTGCCACTGTGCTTTACCTCCCTGATCTGGCTGCGAATCTCACCAAATCTGGTCTGCACCTTTTCCTTGTTGCGTGCCTCTATGGCCTGAATCTGGACACTTTTGTCTGTAACATCCCGAATCAGCTCCTGCATGTGCCTGATACTTTCCCTGTACTGCTCCTTATTGGATGCCAGTTCCTCACGGACTCTCTGGTAGAGCTGCTCAAAGCCATCATCCAGGTTCGCAAGTCTTGTTATCAGGACTTCCTTTTTCTGCACATTCTCGTCAAACATCTCTGGTGTCATGTCTGCATTATCCAGTATGTCCGACTGTTCCTGACAGAGCAGCTGTAAGTGAGTCAGTATGTCAGCTTTCTTTACCAGACTATCTTCAAGTATGGCTATATAACTCTCATTTGGCATATATTGTCCTTCCTCTTAGGCAATGGCTGTACCATTCTTGGTCTTTGCCATTACCTCCTTCCATGTATCACGCATGGTACGGAGGTGCTTAAGCACCTCCTCCAGTATTTCTGTATCTTTTTTCATGTTTGCCTGAATAAGTCTCTGCATCAGGTACTTATATACATTATCAAAGTCCTTTGCCACTTCATATTTAAAGTCCAGTGTTGCCTGAAACTCTCCTACGATTCGCTCAGCCTTTTGTATATTGGTATTTGCCTTAGCATAATCCTTCTTCTCTATCGCAACTATTGCGATATTGCAAAACTTGATAGCTCCATCATACAGCATCAATGTCAGCTCCGCTGGTGATGCCATAGTTACCTTATTTCTGGCATATGCCTCATATCCATTTGCAGGTGTCATCCTTTACCTCCCACATTTTCATTCCTAGTTTCCAAATAATGATGATAATGAAGATGTACTGCTCTGCATCTTCGCAAGCTGTGTCTCCATGTTAGAGAACTGCTTGTAGTATCTGGTCTCCAGCTCCTCAATCTTAGTCTCCCAGTTCTTTATCTGGGTTGTATAGCTGCTGTAGTCCTTGGTCATCTGCTTATCATTGTAGATAGTGTAAGCACTGCTTAAGCTGGTAGACTTCATCTTATCATCAAGAGCTTTATAGAGTCCTGATGTCAGCTGCTTCATGAACTCCTCTACATCCTCTGGGTTGTTTGTAAGCATATCCAGAAGCTTGTCTGTATTGCCAGATGAGTTACTGTCGTCCTCGTCACCATCTATATGGTAGGCATACTGTTCATTCTTAGCAGAATTCAAATATCCCAATGTATGTATTCCAAAGCTTGACAGAGAGTATGTCTTTCCGTTGACCGTATAGCTCTTCATCATAGCTGTAGTCATAGAAGTCATTACGCCTCCGATTGTGCTGTCATTACGGAGAATAGCATCCTTTATCTTAGTCTCCCACTTCTCCACCTCAGAATCAGACATCTCACTCTTCTCATCATCTGTAAGTGGCTCATAGCCCTTTGCAGAATCCGCATTGTAGAGACTTGAAAGCTCATTTATGACTGTATTGTACTCAGTCAAGAAGTCCTTAATCTTGTCATATAAGCCCTGAGTATCTGTATCAGTATTTATTGTCAAAGTCTCTCCTGCTGCTGTAGTACCTGTTGCCTTGATTGTAAGACCATTGATATTGAATACATTTGAGCTCGATGTAAACTCTGCATCATTGAGGGTAATCTTGGCATCCTCTGCATCTATACGGGTAGCACCATCATTTACAGGAATATCTGCGAATTTATTATCAACCACACTCTTGGCATTCATTATCTGGTCTGCATACTTATCAGCCAGTGCCTTAAGCTCTGTGTCTCCCATTCCTGTATAGTCCTTGATGTCCCAATAGCTGTTATTTTCATCATTTATAACCGCATTATTTGCAGCTCTCTGATTTGGTATATCAGCCAGTTCTTCCTCTGCTGCTGTACGCTCATCCTCTGTGAGGTAGAAGCTTGCCTTATCATCATCTGTATAGACTCCATTATCATCCACAGCTGCAACTGCTTTGACATTGGATCTGAGAGCCTCCAGCTTTGATGTATCCTCTGTTGTGTTACCATCAGCGTCTGTAGTCTCTGTGATTAAGCCCTTTGATTTTGCCAGCTCATTGATTTTTTCAGTCAATGTTGGCAGACCTGATGTATTGTTATAGTCCTCTACTACATTGCCATCTGCATCTACACGAGAATACTTGCTGCCAGATACCTTAAGCAGATTGAGTAAGAGCTGAGAATCCTCATCCGAGTTATTATCATCACTAAACTGGTTCACCGCATCCTTAGCATTAGAATAAGAAATCTTTGCACTGAGACTCTTCTCCTTCAGTGAAAGCTCTGTATTGCTGTCATATGCACTCTTCAAATTCTTAAGTATCTCAAGTATTGAATCAGAGGTCTCCTCTGTTGTACTCTTTGCATAGCTTGCCATCTTCTCATAATTTGCCTTATCTGCTGCTGAGTCTACACACAGTCCTGCTGCATTAAGCGCATTAAGCCCAGACATGCTCGAGCTTGTAATTGAGAAGTCATTATCCTTACCAGTCTCCTTGGCACTTACAAAGATACGTCTGTTGGTCTCGTCATAGCTTGCATTTACTCCTGCATCCTTAAGCTTTGATACCAGATCATCTATTGTAGTTGTAGAGCTTATGTCTATATCCTTCTTGCTTGTACCTACTGTGACAGAGAGTGTTGTGTCTCCATCTGTGTAGCCCAGGTCAGCAAGTGTTGTGCTGCCTGTTGTACCTTTTGCAAGCTGTGCTCCTGTCAGATAGCCCGATGTGGCGAGCTTCTCGATTGTCAGCTTCTGTGTACCATTTATAGCAGAGCTGCTTGCTGTTACAGTTGCCTTTGTAGAATCAGACACAGTTGTCTTTTTCATATTGTAGGCACTAGAAAATCGCAGATTACTAATCTTGCTGTATAATCCGTATACCTTTGTGTTTATTGACTTAAAAGCATCCTGCTTCCACTGCAGCTTAGTCTGCGCTTTCTGGAGCTTTTCCTTCTTTGCTGTCTGTGTAGCTACCATTGCAGTTACAAGGGATTCTGTGTCAAGTCCTGATACCATACCTGATACTCTAATTCCTGATGACATAGTCTTACCTCCTGTCCTTTTCCATCTGTACTATCGTTTCTCGTCTACCATGATTCCAGCCATCTCCCAGACCTTGGCTATCATGTCCAGTGTCTTCTCTGGTGGAAATTCCTTGATTACTTCCTTAGTGTCCTTGTCCACGATTTTAATCATGACTCTGTTTGTAGCTTCATGTATACCAAAAATCGCTTCTCCGTTGCTCATCTGCTTATTGATTTTCTCTACAGACTGGCGTATCTGCTCGTTACTTGCCTGACCATCCTCACGGATGACAGCCTTGCTCCCACTGTCTGCTGCTTCCCTGGCTCCATCACCACTCTCTGTGATAACAGGCTGCTTTGCATCCTGTGTGACTGTCCTTGTGTCCGCAGACACTGATGCTGTCTGTGTAGTTGATACTGAACTTCCCTGTCCCTGATAACCACCTGTGACATTATTTAATCCATCGATTTTCATTTCGCACCTCCATGTGATTGCAATCATGAGTTACTGTATATGCTTCGTTTTCTGCATCAGATTTCACCATATAAATGCAGAAACAGATTTATTATCTACATCATATATCGGACGTTACACTAATTTAATAACCCCAATAGAAGTAAAATCCCAGCAAAAGCTCCCTAGAACAAATCCTTGAGTGCTGCAAGCGCCTCTGCATCTACAGCTTCCTTGGTCTCCTCTTTTATCTGGTTATAGACTTCTTTTCTATAGACTGGCACATTCTTTGGAGCAGATATGCCGATTTTAATCTGGTCACCACGAATCTCAAGTATGCTGATTTCGATATCATTGTTTATCATGATTGATTCGCCTTTTTTTCTGGTCAATGCCAACATATCCTACTCACCTGCCTTTTCTTCTTTTCTAGCCTTAAGCACCTCGTATATAGGGAAACGCACCTGCATGTCGTTTTCCACTACTATCTGGCTTGCAAGCAGGGTATCCGTATTGATAATGATAGGTCCCTTCATGTTGGCTGTCATCTTTGTAATGTCAGATGGTACTGTCACAGTCACCAGCACATAGAGATTATCCTCTGTGAACTCTCCCAGTGGGCTGATAAGCTCATCATTTACTATAGGATTGTAATCTGGCATGATTACATTTGGCTGCATAACCGGCATTGCAAATGATGGCTCGTCCAGTGACTGAAACCACATAATGCTGCCCTTGTTCTCCTTCTCATTATCATACAGTATGGTAAATTTCTTCATCTCTGGAAATCCCACCATACCATTTATAAATGTAATAATCTTGCTCTCGTCTATTTCTATTTCCCCAAATAATCTGGTCTTTGCCTTCATGGCATATCCTCCTTTTCGCTCCGCGAGATATTTAATATTACTGATTATAAGTAATTTAACAATGTCTGCTGTTCAACCTTTGACGCCGCTGTAAGGCTTGCTGTGTAAGCATTATACATAGCATAGTAGTCTATGATGATGTCAGAGATGTCTCTGTCCTCATTGTTTGACTTAAGCTCCTCAATTGTAGTCTGCTGGTTCTCCACTCTTGTCTGGATGAGGGATATTCTGCTCTCTGTGCTTCCTACATTTGATATTGCAAGGTTTACATTATCCAGATAGCCATCACAGTTTGAGATATACTGTGAATATGTCTTCTGCATATTATCATCTGCATATGATGCTTCCTGCTCTGCCGCATCCAGATAGCTCTGTAATATCTTCTGTGAGTCCTCTCCTGAGTACTGCTCTTCTGCCATCATAGATTTGATTTTATCCACTTTTTCATGAGCCTGAATAGCATCCTGGACGATATTTATCATCTCATCCACATCTCTCTTGATGCTTGTGTCAAGTACGTCACATGCCAGTGTATTTACTGCTATATCAGTATTTGTAGCTACTGTGTACTTAATGTACTGCTGGTCATCAAACTCGTATTTTACAGGGTTTGCTGCATCTGTCTTGTTGGTGCAGTTGTAGTAGAATTCAGGTCTTGCATCCTCTGCATCAAAGCCTGTCTTATCATATGTGACGCTCAGGCTGTATCTGTTATCCTGTATCTCTTTTGCTGCATTTGCGCCAAATACAAATTCTCCTGTATCTGCTATAAAGATAATATCGTCATCACCTACAGTTGCATTGCCGTCTGCCTGTGAAACGAAATCAGTCGCACTGTCATACACCTTGATATTCTGAGTTGCATTTGTCATGACATCATTGCCATCTGCATCCTTGATAGATAGCTGCACTGAATCGCCTGTCACACCGCCATAGGCAAGTCTGATTCTCTGGTATGCGTTCTCATGCACATCTGTCTTGCAGTAGTAATCCTTGATGTCGTCCCCTGCTGGAATTGACTTGTCAACCGTTGTAGGAACAGTCACTCCTCCAGTGTAATATCTCGCCTCTTTTAAATCATTATATGTGAAGTCCTGTGTTATCTCATAGGTTGTATCCTTCTGGTCATTCATGAATGTAAGGTTTGATGATGTATAATATCCTGTAAATATCGTCCTGCCGGCATAGTCTGAGTTACCCTCTGAATACACCTGCTTTGACAGCTGTGTAAGCTGCTTTAAGATTGTCTCCCTGTCATCTGCTGTGAGTGTATCTGTTGAGCCGTTTACACACTGGGTTCTGATATCTGTGATAATGGACTTCATGTTCTTTAATGATGTCTCTGTCACATCCAGCCATGACTGGGCATCCGGTATATTG
>CAVFAM010000160.1:0-9015 GCA_963620375.1 Bacteroidaceae bacterium | reverse complement strand
AGATAGGGGATTATAGAAAATTTATCTTTCTTACTTTGATTATTACTCATCTTTTCACCTGTTACTTAATATTTTACCATGCGATATGTGTCACGCAGTCATTCCGTAATTGCATATTCTGCAATCATTTCAATTACTTTATTTAATTGCTTAATTTATGTAATTGTATTATTCGGCAACTCCATTGGTGGCAATAATAGAACATTTCTTCTCTAAGGCCATCTCTTCTCCTTCAAGAGTCGTCACTTTACCGCCTGCCTCCCTGACTAAGAGCGCTCCTGCTGCAAAATCCCATGGGCTTAAGATACACTCAAAGTACAAGTCTGCCCTGCCAGATGCAATGGCACACAAGTCAAGGGCTGCTGAGCCGCTTCTCCTCAAATCAAGAGCCTTGTCAAAATAATCCATGGCAAGTCCAAAGGTCTTGTCCTTAAGCTCTGGATTATATGGAGAAGTACCGAATAGTACAATGGATTTCTCTATAGGATTATCCGATACATGAATCTGCCTGCCATTGCAAAAAGCACCCTTACCAGCCCTTGCATAATATATCTCCTCCAGATATGGATTGTAAATCACACCGGCAAGCAGGTCTCCATTGTAGGTCATTCCCACAGAAATGCAGCTCATGTGGTAATCCTTCATAAAGTTTGTGGTGCCATCAATAGGGTCTACGATAAAAGCATATCCCTTTCTGATGCTCTCATGTATATCCTCTTCCTCTCCCACAAATACAGCATTAGGGAAAACTCTGAGCAGTCTGTCCTTAATTTTCTCCTGCACAGCCTTGTCATAGCTTGTGACAAAGTTTGCCTTGCCCTCTTTTTCACTGACTACCACCTTGCTTCTGTCAGCATTTTTGATGATTTGTCCACAGTCGTAGACCTGGGCAATGATTTTACCCACAACCATATCCTTGATTGCTTCAAGTACCTTGTACTCCCTGTCTAATCCGTCATACTCTCTCGGCCAGGTGGTACTGTCAAGCTCAGTATGTCCTGCCATAGCCTTAAGCCACAGCTCCTCATTGGTCTCAAAGGCATCCTCAGCGTCCACCTTGACAGCTCTGTAGCCCAAGGCTTTCTCATACTCCTCCTGGTCTGCATCGCAGAGGGCGTCACTATTTAATCTGCACACATAATAGTAGGACTCCATCTGAAAATATGCCTTGTCCTCAAACCAGTCAATATTCTGTTCAAAGGCTCTGCCTATCATACAGCAGACTGTGACATCTGCATGTCCTGTCTCTTCTCTTATCTCACGGAGCAGGGCTTCCTCATAGGTCTCACCCACACACACTCCTCCGCCCGGAAATTTATAATCGCCGTGCTTAGTCTGTACCATGAGAAGCTTGTCATTGTCGTAGATGATGCCTCTCACTGCTACCCGGTGAATAAGCTTGTATGGAGCTGCCTCTGATTGGGATGGTAATTCATCATATGTTAAATCTATGTCAAACATTTATGGGTCTCCTTTAAATGTCGGGGTTGATGCAACTATTCTATTTTACAACTTATTGGGGGGATTGGCAATTTTATAGTTTACATATGGGATAAACAAAAAAGCCGGCGCACCGCTGATATATCAGCCAGTGCGCCAGCCATAAAATACTAAATATTCAGATTAAAGCTGTGGTCCAGCAGAAACTAAAGCCTTTCCAGCATCGTTAGATGTGTACTTAACGAAGTTCTTGTTGAATCTCTCAGCAAGATCCTTAGCCTTTGTCTCCCACTCAGATGCATCTGCATATGTGTCACGAGGGTCAAGGATTCCTGAATCTACTCCTGGAAGCTCTGTTGGAACCTCAAAGTTGAACATTGGAATCTTCTTTGTAGGAGCCTTAAGGATATCTCCTGAAAGGATAGCATCGATGATTCCTCTTGTATCTTTGATTGTGATTCTCTTTCCTGTTCCATTCCATCCTGTGTTAACAAGGTAAGCCTTTGCTCCAGACTTCTCCATCTTCTTAACAAGCTCCTCAGCGTACTTTGTAGGATGAAGCTCTAAGAATGCCTGTCCGAAACATGCTGAGAATGTAGGTGTTGGCTCTGTGATTCCACGCTCTGTACCAGCAAGCTTTGCAGTAAATCCTGAAAGGAAGTAGTACTGTGTCTGCTCTGGTGTAAGGATAGATACTGGTGGAAGTACTCCAAACGCATCTGCTGAAAGGAAGATTACATTCTTTGCAGCTGGTGCTGAAGATACAGGCTTAACAATATTTGTAATATGGTTGATTGGGTAAGATACACGAGTGTTCTCTGTAACGCTCTTGTCATCAAAATCAATCTTGCCGTTTGCATCAACAGTTACGTTCTCAAGAAGAGCATCTCTTCTGATTGCGTTGTAGATATCTGGCTCAGACTCTTTGTCAAGTCCGATAACCTTTGCATAACATCCACCCTCGAAGTTGAATACACCGTTGTCATCCCAACCGTGCTCATCATCTCCGATAAGAAGACGCTTAGGGTCTGTAGAAAGTGTTGTCTTTCCTGTTCCTGAAAGTCCGAAGAAGATTGCTGTGTTCTCACCATTCATATCAGCGTTTGCTGAACAGTGCATTGAAGCAATTCCCTTAAGTGGAAGGTAGTAGTTCATCATAGAGAACATACCCTTCTTCATCTCTCCGCCGTACCATGTATTGATGATAACCTGCTCACGGCTTGAAATGTTGAATGCTACACATGTCTCAGAGTTAAGTCCTAACTCCTTGAAGTTCTCAACCTTTGCCTTTGAAGCATTGTATACTACGAAATCTGGCTCGAAAGTCTCAAGCTCTTCTGCTGTAGGCTGGATGAACATGTTTGTTACGAAATGAGCCTGCCAAGCAACCTCAACGATGAAACGTACAGCCATACGTGTATCCTTGTTAGCTCCACAGAAAGCATCTACTACGAAAAGTCTCTTGTTTGAGAGCTCTTTCTTTGCTAAATCCTTAACAACTGCCCATGTCTCTTCTGTCATTGGGTGGTTATCATTTGGATATCCCTCTGAGTTCCACCATACAGTGTCCTTTGAGTTCTCATCCATAACGATGTATTTATCTTTAGGAGAACGTCCTGTATAAATACCTGTCATTACATTAACAGCACCAAGCTCTGTCTCCTGTCCAACCTCGTAACCTTCAAGACCAGCTTTTGTCTCCTCTGCGAATAATGTCTCGTAAGAAGGATTGTAAACGATCTCTGTTGCACCAGTGATGCCATACTTGCTTAAATCAACATTTGCCATCTCATTAACCTCTTTTCTAAAATATTTATTTAATCATCTGTATATTTTATAGCAGATAATTTATATGCGCTTTCACTTATGAAGTATATAAAAAAATACAAAATAAATCAATAGCCTAAAAGCTTTTTGTTAAAAAAATAACATTTTATTTTTATCCCCTGAAATTCTTTGCACAGTTTGGACATTCTGCTCCAAAAAGCACTGGATTACCGCACCTGCTGCACCTCTCGTATATTTTACCAAAGTGCTGGGTGCCATCCTCCTTGTATTCTATTCTGCCCTGTGATATCCAGTTTCTTACCTTTCTTCTGGGAATGTCAAATTTCTCTGCCACATCCCACTCGGTCACGTTATTGCTTCTTATGTATTCCTTGACCTGCTCGAAAAGCTCTACCTCCTTGCATCTGGGGCAGATTTCGCCATCATACCCTTCAGGTAAATCGCAATTGCAGCTAGAACATCTTTTAATCCCTGTTTCAAATAATTCCTTATATTTCATACTATATCCAACCTTGTAGCAATTTGTCCAGGGCGTCAAAATCCACATCATCAAATGCTTCCTTTAACACCTCATATTTTCTCTTATCGTCATCTGAATATGAGTAGGTATTCATCTCTGCTATTGCCTGCTCAATTGTATCAAAGTCAAGATTTTCTGAGGCTTCCCTGAGCTTAGCCAGGTACTCATCCCTCATCCTGCCCTCAAACAATGGTCCAGCGCTTGTATTCTCCTGATTTTCCATATTATTAAAATAAGGCGCAAAAACCGACTTGTAAGACTCATATACCTTAAGCATATCCTCTGTGCCTGCAATGATTTTTTCTATATCATTGTTTTTGCCTGCCCTCTCAAGCTCTGCCGCCTGTTCAGCCAGCCCCATGGCACCGACCTGCCTTGAGGTACTCTTTAGCGAATGTACCTCGATTGTATACAAATCCCAGTTTTTTTCTTCGTAATAACCCCTTATTATTTTACTTCTTTTGTCAATATCCCTGTAATAGTTTTCTAAAACCTTCCAGAAAAGCTTAACACTGCCCAGCAGCCTGACAGCCTCAGCCACATCCAAATCTGCTATAACAGGAAGCTCAGTCTTCTCCTTCTCCACTTTCTTTATCTCATGTGCATCTGCTGTCATATGCTTTTGCAGCTCCTTTGGCAGCCACCTCTTTATACATGCCACCAGAAGCCTGAGCTCCACCGGCTTGCTTATGAAGTCATTCATGCCCTCCATAAGAAACATGGTCTTTGATTCTTCCATGGCATTTGCCGTCAGGGCAATTATTGGAACCGTATTGTACTCTGGATAATCCCTTCTTATTATACGGGTGACATCCACGCCATCCATCTCAGGCATCATATGGTCCATAAAAATCAAATCATATTTTTTCTCCTTCATCATCTGAAGCGCCTGCCTGCCACGGGTGGCTGTGTCAATCTGCATCTGAAGCGGCTCTAAAAGTCCCTCAACTACAGTTAAGTTTATCTCGTTGTCATCCACCAGAAGCACCTTGGCATCCGGCGCACAGAAATCTATGTAGTTCCCCGCTGGTGCGTAATTTACGGCATTAGGGTCCTCACGGTTTAACACTGCACTGATTTTGTTTACATACATAGGTCTGCGGACATATATGATATTTGGAATGTCAGAATCCAGCGAATCGCAGTAGCCTGTTATGACAGCAAATGTGGTCTGGGGATTAGCTATGGCAAGCTGTCTCATATCTTCAGACAGGGACTCCTTGTCCAGAAATACAAAATCGTAATCCATCTCATCTGTCATTTTAAAATCATAAAAGGCAACCATCAGTCTCTTCAAATCATGTCTTAAGGCATCCTTGGCATATTCATTGTCCCCGACGATTCCGACCTTTATGGTCTTTTCCGTATGCAGCTCTATGCTTGGACCTGATTGGGCAATACGCTGTGGAACCTGAAATGCAAATTTAGACCCCACACCATATTTACTCTCGACCAGCATATTTCCGTTCATAAGAGTAATGAGGTTTTTGGAGATTGCAAGTCCAAGTCCTGTGCCCTCCACATTTCTGTCCTTCCGGCTCTCAAGCTGTGTGAAGGAGTCGAACAGCTTGCCCATGTCCTCCTCTTTTATGCCTATTCCTGTGTCCTCGACAGATGCTAAAAGCGTAATCTCAAAGTCTGATTTTTTGATAAAATCAATCCAAATCGTCACCGTTCCGCTGTCCGTGAATTTGACAGCATTGGCAGCCAGATTGATAAGCACCTGCTTTATTCTCACACAATCCCCCACAAGCATTTTGGGAATTCTTGGGTTTACATCCATGATAAGCTCTATATCCTTATTGCCTATCCGGGGCATAATAGTATAGCCCACATCGCTGACCATCTGCATGACATCATACTCTGAATATATGATGTCCAGCTTGCCAGCCTCAATCTTGGAAAAGTCCAGAATGTCATTGATTATGGTTAGTAATGACTGACCAGATGATATAATCTGCCTGACATAGCCCTCTACAGTCGGGGACAAATCCTCCCTGAGTGCCATCTCTGCCAGTCCGATTACAGCATTCATAGGAGTCCTTATCTCATGGCTCATATTGGCAAGAAAGCTGGATTTTAAATCCGCTGACCGCTTGAGCTCTGCATTGAGTTTTTTCATCTTGAGGTTGTTTTCGCAGATAAACTCAAGTATCTTTGCAGAATTATTGAGGTTAGCCTGCCCCTCCTCAGGGTCAGTCCACTCTTCCCCATCAACTATATAGCCAATGGTCTTTCCATCTAAACATATTTCAGCATAATGTGTACTCTTATGGTCTTTGGGATTAAACTCGCTTATGTCATATATTTTTTTATTGGCACTGCCATATTTGTTTATGCTTATGAGTGCCTTGTCCATGTAATCTTTGTCAAGTAATTCAAAAAGAGAATATAAATTTTTCTCCATATATGCCCCTTATCCAATGCATTTATGTATCATTGCAAACAGCTTGTCCTTATCTATTGGTTTAAGCAGATAGCCCTGCGGTCCAAGTGCCAGCGCCTGTGCTATCTTTGCCCTCTCAGATACACCTGTCATAAATACCACCGGTATGCCCTTTGTGGCCGCATCTGCCTTCATGGTCTTAAGCACATCAAGCCCCGACATCTCAGGCATGTCATAGTCTAAAAGCATCATGTCTACCCTGTTGTCCTTTAAATACTTAAGAGCCAGCTTGCCACTGGTCACTATCACTACATCATAAAATTCCCTGAGCTGCTCTCTTATGGTCTTAAGCATGATTGGGGAATCATCTACCACAAGGATTGTTTTTTTGCCTGTGCCGGCATTGAAATTTCTGTTAACAGCCATGCCCTGATTGGCATTTACTCCCTGATTAACATTCATGCTTTGGCGGACATTTGCACCCTGGTTTACGTTTACGCTCTGGTTTACGTTCATGCTCTGGCTTGTATTCATGCTCTTATTTGTACCTGTATACCCGCCAGCTGCTGCCACCTGCGCAGAAGCCTTTGCACTTTTCTTGGCAGCCTTGTCAATCTTAACCTCTATATCTATCTGTATGTCAACCATTTCCCTGTCTGTGTCGATTGCCAGGTCTGCAAGCCCTGCCCACTGCTGCTCGAACCACATCAAATCATCCTTGTTTCCTGCAACGGCAAAAGGTATTCCCTGCATATTGCTGTATGCAGCCTTAGCCTCCTTGAACTCGTCCACGACATAATCATGAATTCCCTCAAGCGACAGCATAATCATATCTGGTCTGAAATAATTGACATGTGCGCTTATGTCCGCTGCTATAGGTGATGATATGAGGACTTCATATATCTTTCCAAACTGGTCATAAATATCACTTATATTGCTGTAATCCTCACCGATTATCAGTATTTTGCATTTCATGCTTATCCCCTCCTTCAGTTCTGCCTGTGGTCATTATATCATGTGCATTCGCACATGATAGGCGATTATCTATTTTGGCACGTCTCATTGCCTGCGCTCATAGATGCGAATCTCGCAGTTATGTGGATGTGGGCGCCATTTGATACCGTTTGGCCTGTCCTCCAGGTATCCGCAGATGGCTCTGATTATTCCTCCATGGCAGACCACCAGCACGTTCTCATAGTCCTTTTCCTCTAGCTCCCTTAAAAACTCATGGCTTCTCTCAATCATATGTGGAATTGTCTCAACTGTCTCCGGCGCCGGAAAGACCTCTGGCAAAGCCCAGTACAGGGACATCTTAACTCCCAGCCTGTAATAGCTCTTAAGCTCATATTTACCAAAGTCTACCTCAATAATCCTTGGGTCAGTAATGACCTCCTCCTTACTGACTCCTCCTATAATCGCTGCAGTTGTGACAGCCCGGTCAAGAGGACTTGCATATACCGCATCAAATTTCACCTCTCCAATCCGCTTTCTTGCAGCCTTCGCCTGCTCTATGCCAGTCTCGTTTAAGGGTTCATCTGTGAGTCCCTGCATGAGTTTCTTCTTATTATATTTTGTCTGTCCGTGTCTGGTTACCCAAATCTTCATTTATTCCACCACTTAGTCATACCATTTCTATATATTTTGAGCTGTTTAATACTCTTATTATAAAACTCCTGCACAATCCATTCAATATTTCTGTTACATTTTTCCTATTTTTCTTTCTTGTTCCTCGGTTTCATCTATCTCAGGTTTCTTCTATCTCAGGTTTCTTCTATCTCAAGTTTTCTATCTCAGGTTTTCTCTCAATTTCTCTCAAGCAGGATAGCAGCAGCTTCAAAATCCTTTTGAAGCTTTACCTTAAGTCTGCCATTTTCCAGAGAAATCCTGTCTTTATCCGTGTTGCAGTCCTCTGCATAGACAGATAAGACCCTGATGTCTGGCAGGTCAGCTGTGTCTGACTTGTTAATTACTTCTGGCTTGTCAGACTCATTTGCTGTCATAAGCGCTGGGAAAATCGGCACAGTAATGTCACTGCCTCCGCCATTTTCAAAAGTATGGACGACAACAAGGCTCTGCCTGTCCGTGTATCTCACCACTGCCTGATAACCCGATGGATGGCGCAGGCTCGCCTGCCTCTTTCCAAAAATCAAGGTCTCTCCATCCCTTATAACCTCTGCCGCTTTCTTGTAAAAATCAATGCCATTTTCAATCGCCTGCCATTGTTTTTTGCTCAGATTTGTCACGTCTCCTGACAGACACATCCTGCCCAGCAGGGTATTTGCCATGGAATACACAATCCTCTGTATGCTGTCATTTTCCCTGATAACCGCCCATATCTGGCTCTGGGCTGGATGTATGACTCTGTGGAGGTATGCCGCAATAACAGGAATCTCCACCAGCTCATGGGCATCAGAAAAGGAAGCCATGGCACACAGGCTCATCATTTCAGGCTCAAGCTTATGACCTCCGGAGGCACAGTTTTCCAGCACAATATCTGGTATCTCACGCTTCACCTTTTCGATAAAAGCCAGGGAAGCCATGCCATTCTGCCTCAAGCCCTCTCCCAGAGACTCCGCTCCGTCACAGCCAATGCCTATAGACTCATTGTAGTCCATCTTCATGTAGCCAAAGCCATACTGCTTTAAGGTGCCTATGACCTTTTTCGTCAGATATTCCTCCACCCACGGGTCTGTCATCTTCCAGAATCTCCTGAAATATGTGGTGAGGGGTCTGCCATCCTTTTGCAGGAGGTGGTCTGTAAGCTGGTAGGCGTCAGCCTGCTCTGCCACATTGTCGATTTCAAACCATATGCCCGGTATCATGCCAGCCTGTCTGATTTTTCTATTTTTATTATCAAGCCGTTCTGGAAATAGGGTTTGCG
>CAVFAM010000159.1:719-7697 GCA_963620375.1 Bacteroidaceae bacterium | reverse complement strand
AGTCTGGTGCGATAGTCGTTCATGATAATTGGTGAGCGCTCTTCTATGAAATCAACATATGTAAGCATGTTGTCAAGCTTGCTGCACAAATCATTTTTGAGATTCTCTCCCTCTGTGATTCGGCTTGCTACAAACTGCTCACAGGCTCCCCTGATTGCCTTTTCTAAGTCAACCCAGAGCTCCTTCTCATCGATTGCCTGCTCCTCCATGACGAATACATCAGGATATCTGGACAGGGTACTCACTCTGATGTCATTATCCAGTCCGAATTCCTCTGCCATGCTGTTTAAATGCTTGAGATACTCAGCAGCCAGACCTGAATTGTAGACCAGCGAGTAATTATCCTCTGTGTAGTCCTCGTATGTTATATAGACATCGACCTTGCCACGCTCTATATATTCCTTTAAGAGATTTCTGATAGTGCTCTCAAAAAAATTAAGCTTCTTTGGCATTTTGATATTAACATCAAGGTATCTGTGGTTTACGGATTTAAGCTCTACTGTGAACTTACGCTTCTCATTTGCAGCTTCAAAGCGACCAAATCCTGTCATACTTTTTATCATTTTATTGTCCTTTCGAGTACTTTCTTAAAAAAGTACATACGCATAGATGATGTTATTATATCCTTCCTTGCGATTTTCGTCAAATATATTTATAATATACAGGTACATTTTTGGTTACTGGTAAGCATTTTGCATGAACGGTAATGGTTTTGGAGGTAAAAAATGGCATTAGACGGAGTTGTAATCTCAAATCTCGTATTTGAGCTGAATAATACAATATTAAATTCAAAGATAAGTAAAATCGCACAGCCCGAAGCAGACGAGCTTCTGCTGACCTGTAAGGGAAGTGCCGGAAGCTTCAGGCTTGCGCTTTCTGCAAGTGCTTCTCTTCCATTTGTGTATCTCACAGATGAGAATAAGCCAAGCCCTATGACAGCCCCTACCTTTTGCATGGTTTTAAGAAAGCACATAGCAAATGGACGTATCACAAAGATTTACCAGCCCCATATGGAGCGAATAATTAATATAGAGGTTGAGCACTTAAATGAGATGGGCGACCTGTGTCATAAGGTGCTGGTAATCGAGCTGATGGGCAAGCACTCAAATATCATATTCTGCGATGAGGACGGAACAATTATAGACAGCATAAAGCGTGTTCCTGCATCGGTAAGCTCTGTCAGGGAGGTTCTGCCTGGCAAGGAATACTGCATACCAGCCACCCAGGAGGATAAATTCAATCCTCTTGCAGTAGAGGCTTCACAGATACCTGACATACTGAGAAGCAAACCGACAAGCCTTGCAAAGGCTGTGTATACATCCTTTACAGGACTCAGCCCTCTGATTGCAAATGAGCTGGCATACAGAGCAGGGCTTGACGGGGATATGCCTGTTGCATCTTTTTCGGATGATGAGCTTAAGCATCTTGCAAATCATTTTTCGTGGTTTGTGGATGACATCAAAAACAATAACTATACTCCTGTTATTTACAGAATCGGAAATGAGCCAAAGGACTTTTATTCTTTCAAGCTGACTGAGTACCAAAGCATGGACGAAAAGACCTACTCTTCTATCTCAGAGGTTCTTGAGAGCTATTACAGGGAGAAAAATATATATACCAGAATCAGGCAGAAATCTGTAGATTTGAGAAAAATTGTATCCACTGCCCTTGAGAGAAACCAGAAGAAATATGTCCTGCAGCAAAAGCAGATGAAGGATTCTGGGAAAAGGGAAAAATACAAGCTCTACGGGGAGCTTATAAATACCTACGGATACGGTGTTGAGGAAGGTGCTGACAGCCTCACAGCCTACAATTATTATGACAACAATAAAGAAATCAAAATACCCCTTGACCCTACTCTCACACCCCAGGAGAACTCACAGAAGTATTTTGATAAATACGGCAAGCTAAAGCGTACTGCGGAAGCCCTGCAGGAGCTTTTAATAGAAACTAAAAACCAGATTGACCATCTGGAATCCATCCAGAACTCTCTGGATATAGCTGTAACATCAGACGATCTGGTGCAGATTAAGGAAGAGCTGGTGGAATACGGCTTTATAAAGAAAAACAGAAGCGGCAAAAAGGTCAAGGTCAAAAGTAAGCCCTTCCACTATATATCCTCAGATGGTTACGATATATATGTGGGCAAAAACAATTACCAGAATGATGAGCTTACCTTTAAGCTTGCTACCGGAAATGACTGGTGGTTCCATGCCAAGGGCATGCCGGGTTCCCATGTGATTGTAAAAGCCAATAATGAAGAGCTGCCAGACAGGGTATTTGAAGAAGCTGGCAAGCTGGCAGGCTACTATTCCAAGGGACGTGACAGCGATAAAATCGAGATAGATTATTTACAGAAGAAAAATGTAAAGAAACCAAACGGCAGCGCCCCAGGCTTTGTAGTCTATTACACCAACTACTCACTGACCATACATCCTGATATTTCAGGTATTAAATTAGCGGATGAATAACTACAAATTCATCCGCTTAATCTGTTCGTCCATGAACTTATTCATTTGCAGGCGAAGTGCCCTGTTTTCCTCTTTTTCTAAATCAGGGTCATCAGAAAGCACTTCCTTTACTGCCTCTGAGGCATTCTGGAGCACATCTGCATCCTGATATATATCTGCAAGCTGAAAAGCCAGGTCCCCGCTCTGACGTATGCCAAAGAAATCCCCGGGTCCTCTGAGCTTTAAGTCCTCACTGGCAATATAAAATCCATCATTTGAATTATTTAAGATTTCAAGACGCTTTTTGGCATTCTTGGAATTAGAGGAATTAATCATAATGCAATAGGACTGAGCATCACCTCTTCCAACACGTCCTCTGAGCTGGTGGAGCTGGGCAAGTCCGAATTTATTAGCATCCTCTATCATCATAACTGTGGCATTTGGCACATTTACACCTACCTCCACAACTGTGGTAGATACAAGAATCTGGATATCATTTCTGGCAAATTGTTCCATGACTTTATTCTTAGCATCACTCTTCATCTTGCCATTTAGAGCACCAATTTTTACATCAGCATCGAAGTATTCCTTTATAGCCTTGGAATAATCAGCCACATTTTCACCCTCTGAGTTCTCGCTGGCTTCAACCAGAGGACATATAATATAAGCCTGATGTCCTTCTTTTATCTGGTTTGCGATAAAATCATAGGCCTTGGGTCTGTAGCCCTGATTTACAACACAGTTTTTGATTGGTTTTCTCTTTGCAGGCACCTGATTGATTACGGATATATCCATATCTCCATATATGATTATTGCCAGTGTCCTTGGAATAGGGGTAGCACTCATCACAAGTATATGGGGCCTACTGGTTCCTTTTTCGGAAAATGTATCCCTCTGCTTAACACCAAAGCGGTGCTGTTCATCTGTTATGACAAGGGCCAGATTGTCGTAGACTGCCTTTTCCTGTATAAGGGCGTGGGTTCCTATAATCATGGCGTTTGGATAAAGCTGCATCCTCTCATAGGCATCCCTCTTCTGCTTTGCTGTCATTGAGCCTGTAAGCAGAATAACAGGTATATCCAGTCCAAAATACTGGCACTGGCTGACAAAGGTCTCATAGTGCTGCTTAGCCAGCACCTCAGTAGGAGCCATAATGGCAGACTGATAGCCGCTTGCTGCTACCCATGCCATTGTTAAAAAAGCTACAATCGTCTTTCCTGAGCCTACATCTCCCTGAATCAGCCTCTGCATGGCATAGTCGCTCTTCATATCGGATATAATCTCTGAAATAGTCTTAAGCTGGGCATCTGTCAGCGGAAACTGAAGCTTGTCTATTAAATCATAGACTATTTCCTCAGGGCAGAAATTAAAGTTATTTTTCTCCTTTATCTGCTTCTCTTTCTGATACTGCATACCCATTATAAAGAGGAAAAACTCATCAAACACCAGCCTCTTTCTGGCTTCAATCAGGGCGTCCATGCTGTCAGGAAAATGAATCTGCTTTATAGCATAGTTGTAATCGCACAAGGCATTTTCTGCCTTAATTCCAGCCGGTAAATGGTCTGTGAAGAGCTCCTCATCATTTAAGGCAGTCCGTATGGTTTTTGCAATCAGATTATTTGACACCTTTGCTGTAAGCGGATATATGGGCTGCAGGGTATTCTCTATAAGCGAGTATTTCTCAGGGCTATAAATTTCCGGATGCTCCATGGTGTATTTTCCAGAGCTTATTCTGATTTTGCCGTAAAACACAAAGTGTTTTCCTACAGCAAGCTCATTCTTTATATAAGGTGCTCTGAACCATACAAGCTCTATCATATGTCCTGCATTGCCAATATGAAGCACTGTGATTGACATGCTTCTTGTCTTTTTAACCACAGCACTTGAGGTGATGATGGCATGGATGGCATACATATGCCCCTCCTCAAAGCCATCATACTCGTTTATATCTTTAATCTCAGGAAAAAGTATATAATTTCGGGGAAAATGAAGGAGTATATCACCTACGGTGTATACTCCTAATTTTGTAAATGAATCTTTAGTTTTCTCCCCTATTCCTTTTATCTCGGTTATAGGTGAATTAATATTCATATTTACTCCTGTTTATTCTACAGAAATTACAAAGTAATAGATTGGCTGTCCACCATCATTTATCTCTACCTCTAAGTCAGGATATTTCTCCTCAATAAGAGCACCGATTTCAGATGCAGCCTCCTCGCTTGAATCACTGCCATAGTAGATACTTACGATTGCAGAATCCTCGTCTACCATCTGGTCAATCATGTCCATAGTGGTATCCTTTAAGTCTTTTCCGACAGAAAGAATAGCCTTGTCTCCGATTCCCATATAGTCATCCTGTTTGATGGTCTTTCCATCAATCTCAGTATCACGGACAGCATATGTCACCTGACCTGTCTTGACATTCTCAATCTCAGCCATCATTGTGCTCTTGTTCTCATCAGCAGTGTAGTCAGGGATGAAGTTTACAAGGGCTGTGATTCCCTGAGGAATAGTCTTTGTAGGGATTACGATAATCTCCTTGTCCTCAACCAGGGAAGCTGCCTGATTTGCGGCCATAATAATATTTTTATTGTTTGGAAGGATGAAAATATGGTCTGCATTTACATTGTCAATAGCAGTCAGCATATCCTCAGTGCTTGGGTTCATTGTCTGTCCACCCTCGATAAGGTAGTCAACACCTAAGCCCTTAAAGATTTCGTTCATTCCCTCGCCGATGGATACAGAGATAAATCCCATATCCTTGCGTGGTTCATCCTTCTTTGGCTCCTCTGCCTTTTCAGCCTCCTGGGCTTTGGCAAGCTTCTCAGCGTTCTTTATGAGTCTCTCCTCGTGTTCCTCACGCATATTATCAATCTTGATTTTGCTTAAAGCACCGTGTGTAAGGGCTTTCTGAATAGCAAGACCAGGATCATTAGTATGTACGTGGGTTTTAACGATTTCATCATCAGCTACAACCACGATTGAATCACCTAATGACTCAAGGTATGCCTTGTATTCGCCTACTTCCTTGTCAGACATTGGTCTGTCAAGCATTATGATAAACTCAGTACAATATCCAAATTTGATATCAGCCTCTGCTGTCGCCTCTACCTTGGCAGCATTGCCAGTGCTCTCTGTCTCAAGTGCAGAGTAATCTATCTCCTTGCCGTTTAATGCGTCTAAACAGCCCTTGAGCACCTGCATAAGACCCTGTCCGCCGGAATCCACTACTCCTGCCTGCTTTAAAACAGGAAGCATCTCTGGGGTCTGGCTTAAGACATAGTCAGCATGTTTGATGATTTCCTCACCAAATACGCATAAATCATCTGTCTCATCTGCTATTTCAAGCGCCTTATCAGCTGCACCCTTGGCAACTGTGAGGATAGTACCCTCCTTTGGCTTCATAACAGCCTTATAAGCTGTCTCAACCGCTTTCTGGAATGCTTCACATACTATAGAAACATCTAACTCATCATATGTCTTTATAACCTTACAGAAGCCTCTGAAAAGCTGTGAAAGGATAACACCTGAGTTACCTCTGGCACCTCTTAAAGAGCCTGAAGATATAGCCTTTGCCAGCTCTGCCATGGTTGGATTGGAAAGAGCGTTAACCTCTTTCGCTGCTGACATAATAGTCATTGACATATTTGTTCCTGTGTCTCCGTCTGGAACAGGAAAAACATTAAGTTCGTTTATCCATTCTTTTTTGGAATCTAAGTTCATTGCTCCTGCAATAAACATCTTCGACAAGAGCTCTGCATTAATACTTTTGACTTCCACTTACTTAATCCTCCTTAATCAATCACACGAACACCTTCGACGTAGATGTTTATCGTTTTGATTTTTAATCCAGTAAAAGATTCTACCTTATACTTTACAGTTTCAATCAGGTTTTCTGATACTGTGCTTATGCTGATGCCATAAGAAATGATTACGTGAAAATCAATATTGATTTCGTTATCAGCATCAATTGTTACATTGATTCCATGATTAAGGTAATCTTTCTTTAAAAGCTTTACGAGTCCGTCCTTCATATTAACAGCAGCCATTCCAACTATTCCGAAGCACTCAACTGCAACAGAACCTGCGTATGTCGAAATAACGTCCTCATCAATTAAAATCTGTCCTAACTGGGTATCCATTTGTCCCTTCATAATCAAATACCTCCAACATTTTGTGACGTAGATAATGTTATTATACCCAATTTTGTATAAAAAGCAAATATTTTTATATTTTGTTCTTGCATTATTAATTCCAATCTGATAGAATACATTATGTTGTGAGCTCATGTTCTATATTTTGAGCTTAATGAAATGCAAGGAGGTGCAATAATATGGCAAAATGTGCAATTTGTGAAAAAGGCGTTCATTACGGAAACAACGTAAGTCATTCTCATAGAAGATCTAATCATGTTTGGAAATCAAACATTAAGAAAGTTTCATGCAAGGTTAACGGAGTACCACAGAAATTATACGTTTGTACTTCTTGTTTAAGATCTGGCAAAGTTGAGAGAGCTTAGTCTTTTTGA
>CAVFAM010000159.1:0-709 GCA_963620375.1 Bacteroidaceae bacterium | reverse complement strand
TTTTGATTTAAGTAAGTTGATAAAAACCGCAGGTTTTCGCCTGCGGTTTTCTTATGCTCTAAATACCAATAATACTTCGGCATGCAAAAAACAGGAGAAACTACAAGTCAGCAGTTTCTCCTGTTATCTTTTAAGACTCAGATGTCTTGTCATCCTCATCTTCTACAATATCATCAATTACGATATCGTCTTCTACTACAGTTGTCTTTTCATCACTCTTTGTGAATTTGTTAACCAGGTCAGGAACCATGTCAAGAATCTTTGTCATACCATCCTGATTTTTAATATTAACAAGCTTAGTCTGTCCATTCTGGATGACCAGTACGGCACTTGGCTGAATCTTTCCACCCATACCACCGGCTCCGTTATTTTTCTTTTCCTCTGCAAATGCTCCTGCAGCAACACCAAATGACACATCAACTAAAGGAAGAATTATTGTATCACCAATATTAATTGCATCACCAACTACGGTTTTGGTTGTAATAAAGCTATCCATTCCTTTAAATAATGATTCTACTGTGTTGTTAAAATTGTTTTCTGACATACATCATTCCTCCTCTATTTTCTTATTTCATTATATAATTTACGACAATTCTTATCAACAAGTAATCGAATTGCAATTACCAATATTTTATATAAAAATATACGTCCCTTTATATCAAACTCTGAGTCGATATACAGCTCTTCTCTTTCAAAGTCGGGTCTAATC
>CAVFAM010000158.1:0-3078 GCA_963620375.1 Bacteroidaceae bacterium | reverse complement strand
TGGAGCAGACTATTGAGTATGCAAAGAAGGATTTTGAAGGCTTCTGCTTTACAAACCTCGTAGACTTTGATGCTTTATGGGGACACAGACGTAACCCAGTTGGGTATGCAGAGGAAATCGAGAGATTTGACAAGAAGCTTGGCGAGCTTTTACCAGTGCTCAGGGATGATGATTTGCTTATTATCACAGCAGACCACGGAAATGACCCAACCTACACAGGCACAGACCACACAAGAGAAAAGGTACCATTTATCGCATATTCTCCATCCTTTGAGGGTGCAGGACAGCTTCCAGAGGTCAATGATTTTGCAACAATCGGAGCTACCATTGCGGACAACTTCGGTGTGAAGATGCCTGAAAATACAATAGGCCAGTCAGTGCTGGACAAGCTTAAGTAGGAGACTCAGATGGCAGAAAACGGCAATATTACAAAGCTGGTGGAGGTACAGAAAAAGCTTCCACCAGAGATTGCAGATTATATAGGAAAGTACCTGAGCAATGCACCTTACTGGGTTCTTGATTCTGCAAAGATAGTCACAAAGAAAAAAGAGACCATGTTTATAGAAGAAAATGCACCGGTTGATTATGTGTACCTCCTCTTGAACGGAACGGTCAGGGCGGTTGACTACAGGGTCAAGGGCGTGGCATATGACTATATGTGGTTTGGACCAGGCAAGACATTTGGGGCAATGGAGGTCTTTTACAAGATACCTCTTTATATGACAACCATTATGACAGTCACCGAGTGTACACTTCTTGTGATGAGCAAGAAAAATTACGAGAGGTGGATATGGGATGATAAGAATGCCCTCCAGATGGAGATTATCTCCACTGGAAATATGCTCTTAGAGCAAAACCGAATGGGAAGAATTGTCCTTTTTTTACAAGGCATGGACAGGATAATTTATTTCTTTGTGCAGAACTATAAAATGCAAAAACAGGACAATGTGGCGGTATTTGACATCAGCAGGCAGGAGATTGCAGAGCGGAGCGGTTTTAGTATCAAGACTGTTAACAGGGCTGTGAAGAAAATGGCAGAAGAGGGTTATATTACCAAAAAAGGACATAAAATAATTATTTCTGAGGAGCAATTTCTAAAGATGAAAAATTATTTGGCTCCAATTATTGAAGAAAGTTAATAAATTGCAAAGAGATGTAAAAAAAGGACATATGGGCATTGCGGATTATTAATGACCATGTTAGAATGTAGCAAGGCTATATCAGGTAGCTAATATTTTTTATCCAAATGAGGAGGACAACTAAATGAAAAAGAAAATTTTAGCAGTCGTTATGTCAGCAGCTATGGTTTTCGGTCTTGCAGCATGTGGCGCTTCTAATGATAATGGAAGCAGTAATGCAGGACAGAGTGCTGGTTCTACAGAGAATACAGCAGAAGCAACAACAGACAAATCTGATTTCAAGATTGGTCTCGTAACAGATACAGGTGGAGTTAATGACCAGTCATTCAACCAGTCAGCTTGGGAAGGACTTCAGGCTGTAGAGGATGAGTACGGAGTTACAGTTAACTACCTTGAGTCATCAGGAGATGCTGATTACGTTCCAAATATTACAAGCTTTATCGATGAGGATTATGACCTTATCATCTGTGTAGGATACATGCTTGCAGACGCTACACGTCAGGCAGCTGAGGCAAATCCAGACCAGAAGTTCGCTATCATTGATGATTCATCATGCAGCGACCTTGACAATGTTACATGTCTTATGTTCAAGCAGGAGCAGGCTTCTTACTTAGTAGGATATGTTGCTGGTCTTATGACAGAGACAAACAATATCGGTTTTGTACTTGGAAACGCTTCTGAGACAATGCACTTATTCGGATATGGATACATTGCAGGTGCTACAGATGCTAACCCGGACATCAAAGTACAGCAGTACAATGCTGCAAGCTTTGCTGACGCAGCAGGTGGAAAGACAGCTGCTACAACAATGGTTACAAATGGTGCAGACATCATCTTCCATGCAGCAGGTGGTACAGGTGTAGGTGTTATCGATGGATGTAAAGAGGCTGGAATCTACGCAATCGGTGTAGATAGTGACCAGAGCTACCTCGCTCCAGATACAATCATTACATCAGCTATGAAGAGAGTTGACGTTGCTGTTGAGACAGTTTGTAAGGAAGCTATCGACGGAACAGTTAAGGGCGGAGTAGAGACATACGAGTTATCAAACGGCGGTGTTGATATCGCTCCTACAACAACACTTCTTCCAGATGATGTTGTATCTGCAGTTGAGGATGTAAAACAGAAGATTATTTCTGGCGAGATTACAGTTCCTTCTAGTCAGGCAGAGTTTGAAGCAGCATACGGTGATGTTTACGAGCTTGACTAATATATAATTGGATATTTAAGTATCTGATCTAAAAGAGGAAGTTGGATTCAACTTCCTCTTTTTTTACAAAAGGAGGCTTTATTATGCGCAATATTTCCATGGAGAGAGTAAACAATACAAGGCAGGATATGCTTGGTATTATCAAAAGCTCAGAGCTTACACATGAGCAGAAGGTTGCAAATCTGGCAAATGCAGCTGATTCTCTTCTTGAAGTTTTGGACTTGCCGGAGGGCTTGGATGAACTTCTTAACCAGCCAATAGATACACAATGTATCTGTGATTTGTTTGAGGGACATGCACCGCTCAGACCACGTTACATAATTCCTGATTATGCTAAATTCTTAAAGGAAGGCAGCAAATTTTTACGACTGGATCCTCCAAAGGACCTGTATGAGGTCTTAAATAACCTGCTTATTTTTTATAAGCACGTTCCAAGTGTTACAAATTATCCTGTATACATGGGACAGCTGGATGAATTATTAGAGCCATATATTGATACAGTAGATGAGGCTATGGCAAAGAAGCTTATCAAGATGTTTATGCTTCATATAGACAGGACGGTGCTTGATTCCTTCTCACATGCAGACATAGGACCATACCCTACAAAGGCAGGCAGAATAATCCTTGAGGTAGAGGGAGAGCTGCAGGATGCAGTGCCGAATATCTCAATGAAATATGACCCTGAGCTTTCTACTGATGAGTTCACTCTTGAGGCAATAGACTGCGCTA
>CAVFAM010000157.1:0-2390 GCA_963620375.1 Bacteroidaceae bacterium | reverse complement strand
AGCATAGGAGCAGAAATATCACATAAAATTGGGGGTTATATAGTCCATTAGTAACATCTGTGCCATAGTTGGCTGTGAGCAAAATCGAAAAGACCAGCCAGATATTACGGGCACGCTTGTTGGCTTTTGCTTTAAATAGGTTCGCATCATATTCCATAGTAATTTCTCCTTTGTGTTCCACATTTTGGAAACTTATACTTATGTACTATTTTAGTGAAAAAAGTCCTATGTTGCAATAGTGCATTTATGATTTCTGTTTGATATATGTTTTTTTCTGTGTTAGAATTAAAAACAGATTATTTAGGAGGCAAGTTATAATGAAAAAACTGATTGATTTGATATCAGAGAAGGTAACTGCTGCATTTGTTGATGCAGGATATGATGAGAAATACGGAAAAGTTACACTGTCAAACAGACCTGATTTATGCGAGTATCAGTGCAATGGCGCAATGGCTGCGGCAAAAGAGTACAAGTGCGCACCATTCATGATTTCTGACAAAATCGCAGAGGCTCTGGCTGGGGATGAGCTGTTTGAGTCTGTAGAGTCTGTTAAACCGGGTTTCCTTAATATAAAGATTGATAGCAGATATTTAGCCAGATTTCTCAATGAGATGATGGCTGATGAGGGCAGATATGGCTGTGAGAAAGCGAAAAATCCAAAGACTATCGTTATTGATTACGGCGGACCAAATGTTGCCAAGCCACTCCATGTAGGACATCTTCGTTCTGCTGTTATCGGTGAGAGTGTAAAGCGAATCTGCAGATATATGGGACACAATGTAATAGGTGATGTGCATCTGGGAGACTGGGGACTTCAGATGGGACTTATCATCACAGAGCTTAAGCTTCGTAAGCCAGAGCTTTGCTATTTTGATGAGTCATATGATGGAGAGTACCCAGAGGAAGCTCCATTTACAATCTCTGAGCTTGAGGAGATTTATCCTTGTGCCAGCGGTAAATCAAAGGTGGATGAGGCTTACAAGGCAGAGGCTTTAAATGCCACAAAGGAGCTTCAGTCAGGCAGAAGAGGCTATCAGGCACTGCTTGCACACATCATGAATGTGTCTGTGACTGATTTAAAGAGAAATTATGAGAACCTTGACGTACACTTTGACCTCTGGAAGGGTGAGTCGGATGCCCAGCCATTTGTACCTGATATGGTTCAGATGATGAAGGACAAGGGCTTTGCCTATATGAGTGAGGGAGCTCTGGTAGTAGATGTAAAAGAAGAGACTGATACCAAGGAAGTACCACCATGTATTATCCTTAAGTCAGACGGAGCTTCATTATACAGCACAACAGACCTTGCCACTCTTGTAATGAGAATGAAGGAGAATAATCCTGATGCAGTTATTTACTGCGCAGACCAGCGGCAGTCAATGCACTTTACCCAGGTATTCCGCTGTGCAAGAAAGACAGGCATTGTACCAGATACAACAGACCTTAGATATATAGGCTTTGGTACCATGAATGGCAAGGATGGCAAGCCATTTAAGACAAGAGATGGCGGAGTAATGCGTCTTGAGTATCTCCTTAAGGAAATTAATGATGAGATGCTTGCCAAAATCAAGGAGAACCAGAAGGAAAAAGAGAACCTTGATATTGATGAGGAAGAGGCAGAGCAGACAGCAAAGACTATTGCCCTTGCAGCAATCAAGTACGGGGATTTGTCAAATCAGGCAAGCAAGGATTATGTATTTGACCTTGAGAGATTTATCTCATTTGAAGGAAATACAGGTCCATATATCCTGTACACTATTGTGCGTATTAAGTCTATTCTTGCCAAGTACCAGGCAAACGGAGGCAGTCTGGATGAGGTTATGTCTGCTATTGTTCCAGCTGAGACAGCAGGACAGAAGGATTTGATGTTATCCCTTGCCAAGTTTAATGCCACAATTGAGAATGCGTATGAGGAGCTGGCACCACACAAGATTTGTGCGTATATTTATGAGCTTGCAAATGCGTTTAATGGTTTCTATCATGATACCAAGATTCTTTCTGAGGAGAATAAGGAGCTTCAGAAGTCATATATTGCGACTCTTGTGCTTACAAAGTCTGTTTTAGAGGCTTGTATTGATATGCTGGGATTTTCAGCACCGGAGAGGATGTAATTTGTTGGAATAAATAAATAGACAAGTCATATATATAAGTCATAGGCAGTAATTGCCTATGGCTTTTTTTATACTTGCGAGTTACAAACATCTCATGCGGACAGCTTTCCATATTTATCCGAGTTACGGGCATAATATTTTCTAAATGTTCCGGGGATGCTGGTTTAAAGTACACGCAACCGCTCGAACCGACAAAACCTGCCACTGGCAGCTTTTGCTGGACGCATTGGCGCATTCGCCATCCATGGCTCAGGTCTCGCTCTCGGCAACGTCCTGTTG
>CAVFAM010000156.1:2516-6788 GCA_963620375.1 Bacteroidaceae bacterium | reverse complement strand
TTGAAATACTGGATAATGGGAAAGCTTATATCCGAGTCAATACTGGAAGTGTTTTTACTTCAAAGCTTACAGTGAGTGATTATCTGGATAGGGGAATTAATCCTATAGGAATGGAAGTAAAAAATGACTGGTCAAATAACAAGCAGACAGGTACATTAGTTGAGATTTGTGACTTTACGGTTACAGACCCGCTTGATTTTGCAGACAGTCTCAAGGCTTATTATATCAAACGCAAGGAAGGATACCTGGTAGACAAAATCCCTGATGATACAAGAGCTGTCAAAGTAAGATTGCAGATGGGAAAATTATATCCATACTATCCACAGGCGCTAAAGCCTGTTCTGACAAGAGAGCGGGTAGGACAGATAGACCCTGTGTTTTCGCACCAGATAGAACCATATGTGAAAAGAGACATGTCAGCCAGAGTTAATCTGGATATAGATTTTATCAGGGATATAGGCGCACTTTCGGGTTTGTTGGATTTGGAATTTAGTACAGAAACGTGTACAGTTGAAGAAATGGGTTATACAAAGGGAAGAGTTGACTTACCTGGATTGACTTGTGGTAAGAATAAGGTTATCCCATGTGACAATAAATACAGGGTATTTAATTATGGATTTTACCGGAAACCAGATAGAGAAATAAAGATTGGATATATTTACCCTAAGAATACTTATGAATTGATGAAAGCAGTTGTTAACCAGCTTTATTCATTTGTGAAGAAGGGGGAATACCATGGAGATAAGGATGAGTATATAACGGCAGGGCTGCTTGACATTCAGTTAAGTCCAATGATTCAGGAAGAATATGAGCTGGGGGATATGACCTACTATAAACGGGCGGCTAATAGATTACAGAAAGTAGAGGGAATCGATATTGTGATAGCCCTCATCCCAGATGGAGTGAACGATGATGGACCATACAATCCGTTTAAAGCAATCTGGGCAAAAGCTAATATACCATCTCAGATGATTAGCATGAAGACTGCAAAACTAATTGCCAGTGCGGAAGTTACTGACACCAGACCAAAGTATTATTTTCATAATATTGTACTGGGGATACTTGGAAAAACAGGAGGCATCCCGTGGATTGTAAAGGATATGCCTGGAAATGTGGATTGCTTTGTAGGCTTAGATGTTGCCACTGTTGAGAGAGGTATTCATTATCCTGCATGTTCTGTAGTATTTGATAAATATGGCAGATTACTTGGCTTCTATAAACCCATGACTCCACAACAGGGAGAAAAGATAACTACAAGGATATTACAGGATATATTTGACCAGGTTATTTTCTCTTATGAAGATAAATTTGGAGAATCACCTAAGAATGTGGTCATTCATAGAGATGGCTTCAGCAACGAAAATGATGACTGGTACAGGCAGTATTTTGGTGCTAAAGGAATCGAGTACAGTATTATTGAGGTAAGAAAGAATATCGGTTCAAAGCTTTTCTTATTAGAGGATAATAAAATTATGAATCCGACATTGGGATACTGTGTGTATGACAAGAGTAAAGCATATCTTGTCACTACGGATATGAAAAATAAAAAGGGTTCACCCAATCCATTATTAATTGAAAAGAAGTGTGGTCATATATCCATGGTATGTATTCTTAAGCAGATTTTATATTTGTCACAGCTGCATGTGGGAGCAACACAAAGTATGAAGCTTCCGATTACAACTGGATATGCGGATAAAATATGCAAAAACAGGGAATTTGTACCTGAAGGAAAAATGGACGATAGGTTATTTTTCTTATGATTATACAATTTAAAGTACTTCGGATAATGTGCAAGAAAGCCCCACGAACATCAGTCCGTGGGGCTTCCTCTACTCCTTTTCCGGCAGCCTGCAATAAACCACCAACCCTCTGATACTCATTACCAGACAGATAAATCCCATAATGTAATACCATGGATTTTCTGCCATAGAGAAGAAATCAGGAGCAATACATACCCACATATTACACCATGGGTTAAAGGAAACAACTGCAACACAGATTAGCACAATATGAAGCCAGAGATTATTTCCCCTGCGATAGCCTCTCTTTTCAAGCACAAGACCGGGAACAATCGTGATTAATACCTGGGTAAATATCCAGAATTTCCACATGGTATTATCGTGAAGTTCAAACCTTAAGAAGTTTAGACCCACATAGAAGCAGACAACCTGTATGATAATATCTGTCAAATGAGATTTGAATGAGGTATCAGGTGCCCAAATCACATCCTTTTCATAGGTCAATGCTCTTTGCAGACAGAAAATCTCCATGCAGACCCATATGGCTTCTCCTATTGCCAGAAGCATAAAGAGAAGAAAATGATTATAGTTTTTCCAGGCATCTAAAAATACCCAGATTCCCATAAAATCAGCAGCACAGTAGAATGTATGAAGCCACAGTGGATAAGAACCCAGCTTATCTTTTTCTGTCAGATAAATTGGTATCATATATACTAGCAGGCCAAAAATCACTGCCAGTGCAACTGATAACCAGGCACCTGCCCATCCGTCAGCTCCGATTGTGAGATGGTCTATAAAATCCTGCGGAGTTACATCTCCGGAAGGGTATCCGGAAACAAGTTTTTCAAATATGTTCATATACTTTCCACCTTTCTTTATTTGTTTTTAATATAATGTCTTGACAGAAAACGCACAATGAGCAAAACTATACAATATGATGGTTAATTATCACATGCTTAATAATTGATAAGGAAAAATAATGTATAGAGTTTCAGATGATAGAAGATTTAAGAAGAACAAGAAACAGATTAGGCGTGCCTTTATCGATTTAGTTATGGAAAAGGGATACGATAAGCTGACAATTTCCGATATAGCAGAGCGGGCGGACATAAATCGTATGACCTTTTATTCACACTATGATGCAATTGAGGACATTTTCAATGAATTTATTGACGACATGGAGGCTGATATAGTTGAGGCAATTTCAAAAGAACAGACCTTTGAAATAGGAAAGTTTTTTGAATTGTTAAACAGCCTTATGTATGAAGAAATTGAGTTTTTCAGGCATGTTGCAAAGGATGGCAATCTGGCTGCTTTCCGCAAAAGCTTTAAGGAAACCATAAGCCAGCTTATCAGGGTGGATTTAAAAGGTGAATCTGCCATGTCAGAAAACAGCAGGCTTATTATTGCGGATTTGACTGCTGTCTGCATAGCCTACTCATATCTGGACTGGCTGGCAGGTGAGTATGGTGATACCCCCTTATCTGAGGTCACAGAAATTACGAAAAATATGCTTGAATTACAGTTAAATAATATTAATTACAACCGAGGTACAAAATGATATTACAAATTAAAAACTTCACCCAGAAATACAACGACAAAACAGCAGTAGACAAGCTCTCCCTCAGCGTAGATGCCGGAGAGATATTCGGCTTTATCGGACACAATGGCGCAGGCAAATCCACCACAATCAAATCAATTGTGGGAATCCTCCCTGTTGAGGAGGGGGAAATATTCATTGATGGGAACCCATTATCCATAAAGAGGAAGCTTTGCCAGAGCATGTGCGCATATGTGCCGGACAACCCTGACTTATACGGCTACATGACGGGTATAGGCTATATCAATTTTATTGCAGATATTTTCAGGGTGCCGGAAGAGGAGAGGCGTGAGCGGACACTTAAGTTTGCAGATGAATTTGAGATAACAGGCCAGCTTGGGAACCTGATTTCTTCATATTCCCATGGCATGAAGCAGAAGGTTGCGCTTATTGCTGCCTTTGTACATAATCCAAGGCTTCTTGTGCTGGACGAGCCTTTTGTGGGTCTGGACCCAAAGGCATCTGCCACGCTTAAAAAATGTATGAGAGAGCATTGCAGGCAGGGGAATGCTATATTTTTCTCTACCCATGTGCTTGAGGTAGCCCAGCTCCTGTGCGATAAGGTCGGCATGATAGACCATGGTAAATTAGTAGAGCTTGGAAAAGTGTCTGAACTTACACAAAACAAGTCACTGGAAGAGGTATTTTTAGAGCGTCTGGAGGAAAGTCATGCGTAATTTTTTTCTCCTTTTAAAAATCCGTTTTAAAGAAAAGTCTGATATTGGCTCAAATATTGTAATGCTCATTCTATATGCCTGTATGTTTGCAGGTGTTTATTTTGCAGCGGCTTATCTTAAGGCTATGGGGCTTGCGCAGGCACTCCCGGTCATAGCCTATTTTGCAGCGGTTATATTGACCTTTATCACTACTATTATAAAAATTAATGAAACCTTCAGTGGAAATGAGGACAGCGAATTTTTGTTATCTATGCCC
>CAVFAM010000156.1:388-2506 GCA_963620375.1 Bacteroidaceae bacterium | reverse complement strand
TCTATGCCCTTTTCATCAGCGGTTCAGGTTTTTGTCATGTTTACCATGATGTTTATAAATAACCTGCTTATCTGTATTCTGATTGAACTGCCTGCTTACTTAGTCTATCGCAGTACGGAGTTTGGTACGGGATTTTCTGTGATAAGCTGGCTGTTTGGACTTTTGCTTACCAGTCTGCCGGTCTCTGGCATTGCTGTGATGATTGGAATGGTTATTATCTTAAGCCTTGTGAAAAATCCTAAAAAGAATCAGATTGTTTCTGCAATTTGTCTTATTTTTATGTGCATAGCTTTTGTGCTGGTGGCTTTTCTGGTGGACAGAATATATCTTGTGGCTTCCGGTCAGGTGGTTTATGAGGCTTATGGTACAGCAGCAGGACTTGTGAATGAGATAAGCAGAAACTTTAAGTTCGGGCGTTTCTACCAGCTTGGAATCGTGGAGGGGGACATATTATATGCTATTTTGTTTGCATTTATGTCTCTGATTTGGTATGCAGTGCTCCTGTTTATGCACACCATGGCGTATCAGAGTGTAATCACAGCCTTGAGGAGCCCTCTGTCATACGGAGAGCTTTCCCGTGATGAGGTTGCAGGGCAGATGAAGGAGAGAAGTCTTTTTGCAGTGCTTTTTATAAAGGAGTGGAACCAGTTTGTCCGTTCAAAATATTACTTATTACAGTGTTCCATAGGGCTGGTTCTTGGGATAATTATTCCAGTGAATTTCATGATTATGGGGGACATGGGACTTGGAAGCAGACCATTTTTAGTGCCAGCTCTCATAAGCCTTTTCGCAGGCTGTGCCAACACCTGCTACTGCTCTATGTCCATGGAGGGTAAGCGGTATTGGATTATGGAAGCTGCACCGGTTCCAGTCAGGGAGCTTGAGAAAGCAAAGCTTTTATTATACACATTGCTTATTATTCCCATTATTATTTTTTCAGGAATAGCAATGAGCAGGGTCTTTAAAATGAACGGATTATGGACAGTGATTTCGCTGCTTCTTCCTATTATATATGTAGCAGCACTTGCTCTGTGGAGCAGCTGCATAGGCAGGAGATTTGCAGATTATAGCTGCGAGGCTGAGAGCATGGCTTTGCACAGGGGTATGCCTTTTGTTTTGGGATATCTCCCTGGAATTGTGATTCCGCTTGCTTTTATGATGTTTTTGCTTTGATTTTCTAAAAACTTAATTATTTTTTAAGATTTTTCATTTTCCCTATTGTATTTATAGTACAAAAGTCATAGTATAAAAGCAAGGCGTTTATTACATCCACGGAGGGATAAAATGGAAAAATCAGAAAAAACAAAGGAACAAAAGCAAAAGAAAACAAAATTCAAAGATCAAAAGGGTATTAAATACCAGATTGAAAGTAAAATCGGAAGTGCCATCATAGTAGTAATGGCAATTATAGCAGTACTTGTTATAGCAGTCGTTTACAATCTGCTTATTAAGGCTAACAATACTGAGCTTGAGCAGGATTCAACTGCTGTATCACTTCAGGTAGAGAAGTACTTCACTCCATTTGAGAGAATGGTGGAGCAGCTTTCACTAGATGATGATATCGTGACAATCCTTGAGACAACAGGCAAGGGTGAGAAGATGACAGAGAACAGCGTTTATTCTGCTGTATTGGACAAGATGGTCAACTCTGCAAGCCTTGACACAGAAAATATCCAGGGCGTATTCGTTGCAGATATCGACAGTAATGCGTCAATCACATCTGGCGGTACTATTTCAGGTGATGATTATGATATTACAACCCGTGCATGGTACAGCTGTACACAGACTGGGGAGACCATTCTCACAAAGCCATATGTATCAGCAAGTACAGGAGCTACAATCTTAAGTGCTGTAACACCTGTATATGATTCAAAGGGCAATGTACTCGGAGTTGTGGGAATTGACGTTACAATTGATACTATCATGAATATGATGGGAGAATACACAATTGGTGCAAATGGTTACACAATGCTTCTCGTAGTTATTGTTGCTGGTGTCGTATTTGTCCTTTTCCTTATTGGAAAGCTTTCAGGACAGATTGTAAAGCCACTTTCAGAGTTAAATGATGCAGCAATCGAGCTTGCAAATGGTAATCTGGATGTCACAATCCACAGCCAC
>CAVFAM010000156.1:0-378 GCA_963620375.1 Bacteroidaceae bacterium | reverse complement strand
TTACAATTGATACTATCATGAATATGATGGGAGAATATACAATTGGTGCAAATGGTTACACAATGCTTCTGACAGATGATGGAACATTTGTATACCATCCAAATGCAGACATAATTGACACAACTGTTGCAGATATGAGTATTTCAAGCAGTGTGGGAGACGCAATCAGTGCTCATGACACAAAGCTTCTTAAATATAAGGTAGATGGAAGCTCAAAGCATGGTTACATCATGCCAAGTGGTGATACAGGATTTGTAGTACTCAGCTGTATTCCAAACGGACAGTATTATTCATCACTTATACTTGCAATAGTAATGCTTCTTGTAGTTATTGTTGCTGGTGTCGTATTTGTCCTTTTCCTTATTGGAAAGCTTTCAG
>CAVFAM010000155.1:7066-11710 GCA_963620375.1 Bacteroidaceae bacterium | reverse complement strand
GTATATCTCCCTTACCACGTATGGTGATATATTTAGGTTCAAAATCTCCATCAACATCTATTCCAAGCTGACTCTTTGGCAGATCCCTGACATGGCCATTTGATGCCATTACTTCATAATTCTTCCCCAAAAACTTTTTAATTGTCTTAACCTTTGCAGGCGACTCCACAATAACCAGATACTTTGCCATCAAAAAACTCCTTAATTTACGCAAGCTATACCAGTCTGATAAAATAATTGGGTATATTTTCCCTGACCAGCCCTTTACTCTCAAGGCTCTCTAAAATTACCAGAAGCTCGCTTAATTGATATGGTAACTTCTCCATAAGTGTTCCGATTCCTATCGGACAAAAATCGAGTAAACTATACACCAACGCTTCCTGTTTTTCAAGTAAATTTTTTCTGAAGTCCATCTGGACATAGTCATTCTCCCCGGAAATTCCTATCTCTTTTATAAATTCGTCAAGGTCATTTAATATGACCGCACCCTGCTTAATAAGGGCGTTACAGCCCTGGCTCAGAGGGTCTGACACTCTCCCTGGAACCACATACACATCCTTGCCCTGCTCCAGGGCATAATCAGCAGTTATAAGGGAACCGCTCTTTAGTCTCGCCTCCACCACCACTGTGATGTCGCTTAAGCCCGATATTATCCTGTTTCTCTGGGGAAAATAGGCTGGAAGAGGTGCAGTTCCCATAGGGTATTCTGAAATTATTCCTCCGGTCTCCGGTATTTTTTCGTATAAGAACCTGTTTTCTCTCGGATAGCAGACATCCACTCCACAACCCAATACAGCATAGGTCCTGCCACCGCCATCCAGTGCTCCCATATGGCCGTCCCTGTCTATCCCCCGGGCCATGCCGCTTATGACATTGACACCATTTTCTGCCAGTCTTTTGCCTATCTCCTTTGCAATAGTCTCTCCATATGCACTCCTGCCTCTCGCCCCTACAATGGCAGCAGACACTGCCTTATCCTCCGGCAGTCTCCCCTTGTAATAGAGAGCGTATGGCGGGTCCACTATCTCCCTCAATCTCCTTGGAAATGCCCCATCCTCTATGCTGACAAAGCCATAGCCTGACAGGGCTAATTCATTCCAGCATCCATCAATATCCCAGGTTCTTTTTGATTCTAAAATTGCAGATATGTCGTTTTCTGTCAGACCGCTTATTTTTCTTAAGTTTTTTTCTTCTATATAATATAGTTCTTCAGCAGAAATATTATTTTTCATGAATAATAATTTTTTCCCACTCCAAAGCCCCTTTATGTTTGATAACCAATACTGGTATTTCATAGCATATTACCTCCCCAGTATTTATTGTCAAGACTTCTGTAGCACACTGCCTCAGATAGATGGCAGAGCTTTATATTTTCAGATTTTTCAAGGTCTGCTATGGTTCTTGCCACCCGGATTATCTTGTGGTAGGTACGGCCTGTCATTCCCATTTTAGTAAATAAGCTCTCCATATATTTGTTTTCCTTAGCCCCGAGCTTACAGTACTTTTCCATAAGAGAGGCTGGCAGCCTGCTGTTAAATCTAAAGGCTTCATCTGCATATCTGTGGTGCTGCAGCTCATGGCAGCTTACAACTCTTTCTCTTATAGCCTCTGAGCTTTCGTTTTTATCCTTCATCACGATTTCACTGTAGCTTAAGGCTGACGCCTCAACACACAAGTCAATCCTGTCAATAAGGGGCTGGGACAGCTTATCCATATAGCGTCTGAGTCCCGGCACTGTACACCTGCATTTCTGCATATCCGGATAATAACCGCAATTACAGGGATTCATAGCCGCAAGCAGGAGAAAATTTGCAGGATATACAACATTCATGCTACCCCTGACAAGGTTAATGGTATGGTCTTCAAGCGGCTGTCTCAGCACCTCTATGGTCTGCTTATTAAACTCAGTAAGCTCGTCCAAAAACAAAACCCCGTTATGTGCCAGGGAGATTTCGCCAGGTTTTAAGTCTATGCCTCCGCCTATTATTCCTGCTTTCGTAACAGTGTGATGCGGATTTCTGAATGGTCTGTCTGACAGGAGAGCCGAATTATTGTTTAGCAGACCACACACGCTGTATATCTTTGATAATTCCAGCTTTTCCTCCTCCGACAGGGCTGGCAGAATTGTAGGCAGCCTCTCAGCAATCATGGTCTTTCCTGCCCCTGGCGGTCCTACCAGAAGCATATTGTGCATCCCTGCAGCTGCCACCTCACAGGCTCTCTTGACAAACGCCTGACCATTCACATCCACAAAATCAACCGGATAGGTCTTGCCTTTTACCTCTGTTACATCCGCTTCAGAATGATACTCCTCCTCTCCTTTCAAAAAAGCTATGAGCCTTGCTATATTGTCAAAGGCATAAATCTCCGCTCCAGGCACAAGCCTTGCCTCGTTTTCATTCTCCTTTGGGACAATAAACTTCTTTACACCCCTTGAATACTCATCAGATACAATGGGGAGCACCCCATTTGTCCCGAGAATCCTGCCGTTCAGGCTCAGCTCACCGATAAAAACCACATCCTTACAGCTGTCCTCATCAATCAGCCCCATTGACACCAGTAGGGCAACCGCTATAGGCACGTCAAAGCCAGTCCCGCTTTTTCTGATATTTGCAGGACACATATTGACAGTTATCCGCTTTGCCGGCAGTAATATTCCGTAATTATGTAATGCTGTTCTGACACGCTCCTTTGCTTCCTTTACTTCGGCGGATAAGTTGCCCACCATATCAAAAACAGGCATGCCTGTACTGATATCCACCTCGATTGCTATGCTCTTGGACACAATGCCCTCAAGCACCGCAGTTTTGATTGTACTATACATTTATTCTCCTGTTCCATTTGGGAAAAAATGCATGAACTATGCAAGAAAAAAGATAAGTATATTCTACCACAATACTTATCTTTTTCCAGCATAAATTTTTAATTTAATAATTTTTTTAACTTCTCCAATGCCTTTTTTTCTATTCTGGACACGTATGACCTTGATATGCCAAGGGATTTTGCAATCTCCTTCTGTGTATATGCCCTGGTATCATTAAGCCCGTACCTCAGTCTTATTATCAGAAGCTCCCTCTCTGACAGGGTGTCCTCTATCCCGTCTGAGACCTTTTTGAGCTGGGCTTTTTTAATTATCTTGTCTATCACATCCTCGTCCTGAACGTCCAGAACATCCATCAGGTGTATCTGATTACCCTCTTTATCTACTCCGATTGGTTCATACAAAGACACGTCTCCTCTGGTCTTTTTTCTCCCCCTAAAATACATAAGTATCTCATTATCAATACACCTGATTGCGTAAGTAGCAAATTTATTGCCAAAATCAGGATTAAAAGTAGAAGCAGCCTTTATCAGCCCGATTGTACCAATTGACAGCAGTTCGTCCTTGTCTTCCTCAGAAACTGCATACTTTTTTATAACATGAGCCACAAGCCTCATATTGTGTAATATCAGCGTTTCCCTGGCAGCCTCATCATTATCCTTTAGTTTTGCTAAAACCTTGCTTTCCTCCTCAAGCGTTAAGGGTGACATAAATGTGTTCATTTTATATATTATGACATTATATATTTTTCGTGCTTTTCCCTCTGAAATTAGATATACTATTTTTTATGAAAAGACAATTAAGATATATAATCACAGAAAAAGACCAAAACAATACAATAGAATTTTTCTTAAAAAGTCTGGGCTTCAGCCATCATGTCATGGTTCAGCTGAAACGGACAGAAAATGGCATCATGAGAAATGGCGTATGGGCATATACAAACGAACGCCTGAACAGAGGTGATGTGCTTGATATAAGCCTTGTGGAGGACGGAAGCTCAAGCGGTATAGAGCCTGTAGAGCTGGATTTTGGAATCGTCTATGAGGATGAGGACATACTGGTAGTTGACAAGCCTGCCGGCATGCCAATCCATCCATCTATAAACAACCACGACAATACCCTCGCCAATGCCCTCCTCTACTACTTTGGCAGCAGGGGTGAAAGCTTTGTATTCAGGTGCATAAACCGGTTGGATAGAGACACCACAGGACTTACAATCATCGCCAAGCACTCCCTGTCAGCAGGTATTTTAAGCCAGATGGTATCAGCCCGCCAGATAAAGCGCACCTATCTGGCAATTGCAGAGGGATTTACAGAGGACTCTGGCACAGTAGATGCCCCGATTGCAAGAAAGGATAATTCCACCATAGAAAGATGCGTGGACTGGGCAAATGGTGAGAGGGCTGTCACCCACTACAAGCGCCTGTCCTACAGCAAGGAAAAAGACCTGTCTCTGATTGAGCTTAAGCTTGAAACCGGACGCACCCACCAAATCCGGGTTCACATGAAGCACATAGGACACCCTCTGATTGGTGACTTTTTGTACAATCCGGACTATGAATACATAAACAGACAGGCTCTGCACTCTGCAAGCCTTGAGTTTATACATCCAATTACACAGGAAAAAATGCACTTCACAGCCCCCTTACACGGAGACATGAAGTGCATCCTTTAGCTTATCAAGGGGTTCCTTTTCGTAAGGAACCTTTCCCTTTAATACCTGATTTTTGATATATGAATATGTTTCCTTTTCGCCCCTTATTGCAAGCATCTCCAGTAAATATGACAGCATAGCCTCTGTGTCCTTGTGTATCATATAATGG